>JAITKQ010000103.1 GCA_031278295.1 Spirochaetaceae bacterium
CCCGCCGAGCCAAGCGCTGTTGGCTCGGCGGCCTTGCGGTCAATCCGCTTATTCTTCCCAAAGCCAGGTTGAAAGGTAACGCTCCCCTGTGTCCGGAAGCACGGCGACAATTGTTTTGCCCTTGTTTTCCGGACGTTTCGACACGGTAAGGGCGGCCTCCAGCGCGGAACCGGACGAGATGCCGACCAGAAGGCCTTCCTCCTTGGCGGCGCGGCGGGCGGCGTAGGCGGCCTTGATGTCGTCAGTCTGGTATATTTCGTCGATCACATTCTTGTCGAACACCTTGGGGACAAAACCCGCGCCTATGCCCTGAATCTTGTGCGGTCCCGGAGCGCCGCCGGACAAAACCGGCGAACTGGAAGGTTCAACGGCGATTACCTGAACGGACGGTTTTTTGGATTTAAGATACTTGCCCGCGCCGGTAACCGTGCCGCCCGTACCTACGCCGCCTATCAGGATGTCAATTTCACCACCGGTATCCTCCCAAATCTCGGGCCCGGTGGTCTTTTCGTGGATTTCGGGGTTGGACGGGTTGTCAAACTGCTGGGGAATAAACGAATTTGGAGTAACAGCCGCTATTTCTTCCGCTTTGGCGATGGCCCCTTTCATACCCTTAGCGCCTTCCGTCAGCTCAAGCTTTGCCCCCAGCGCCTTCAACAGCTTACGCCGCTCTATACTCATCGTCTCCGGCATCGTCAGAATCAGCTTGTAGCCCTTTACCGCGGCGACAAAAGCCAGCCCTATGCCTGTATTACCGCTTGTCGGCTCTATAATCGTGCTGTCCTTCGTCAACCGCCCGTCCTTTTCCGCCGACTCTATCATCGCCAGCGCTATGCGATCCTTCACGCTGTGCAACGGGTTAAAATATTCCAGCTTGACGTAAATATGCGCCCCGCCATCGTTCAGTTTGTTAATTTTGACTATGGGTGTTTTCCCAATCAAGTCCGTGATTTTCTCTGCTCTTGCCATAAAAGCCTCCTTGAAACCTGCGGAATCCTCAACATTCCGCAGTTTTTAAAGCCGGCTTCCGCCCGCTTTCCTAGTAACACTAGGTATATTACTATATTCTCTCAGATCAAAACTGTCAACCCCCCGCTTAAAGTTACATTTTTCTAAATCTCAAGGCGCAGCCTTGGGGCGGCATCCAGCCCTAAAGTTACATTTTGAAATGAGGCATTTCGCCATCGGCGGTTTTTTTCTGTCACCGGTAATTTTACATTTACCGGTCTATCATTGCCGAAAAAGCCGTCGTACACGAAACGCGGGGATTGGAGGGGCGCGTAGCGAATGGAGGGGCAACCCAAGGGGCTTGCCTTGCGGAACCCCGCAAAGCCCGGTTTCCGGCACGAAGTGCCCCAAATGCGCCCATATTACCTGAAAAATCTTTATAAATGTAAAACCGCTGTTATCTCACGCCTTTGGCCCGCCCTGCGCCCGCCGCAGGGCGGGCGCAGGGCGGCGGCCCCTGCCGGCCTGTATTTTCTGCTAGAATATCAGGAAGTATATCGCTATATTATAAGTATGCTGTCATGTATGACAAAACTTGTAAATACAAAGGGGTAAACCATGAAAACCAGATTTTTTTTTGGATTGATGGCCTTGTTGGCGGCCGCGGCTTTTCTGGCGGCTTGTAACGCGGACAACTCCGACGCTGAGGAGGCGGCGATCCTCGACTCCGCTCCGAGGTACGGGGTCAGCATCATAACGGAGAAAGAGGATGCCGGAAGCATGATTGCCGTGTCCAACACGGACGGTGTAGTTACGACTTCCCCTGCGGGAAAGGTAAAAGCGGGGGCCACCGTTACCCTATCCGTGCGCCCGGAGCTTATCGCTACGCTAAGCGATGACGGCGGCGAGACGGGCGAGGGCGCTACCGAATACTGGTTTGTCAAGTCCATAAGCGGCGCCTACAGCATGGAGGGCGGGCCTGAAAGAACTAACGTAAGTTTCCGCCCGTCCCCAAGCGTAACAAACGAATGGACGTTCAGGATGACCCCCGGAGACCTGACGATAACGGTTGACTTTACGCAGGATCCTGACCAGAAGACCGCCGCCCTAGGCGGCCTTTACGTCAACGCGGGTGACATTAGCCCCGGCTTTACCAAAGACAAATACGACTACACGATCACGGTTCCTTTCGACACTACGGAGTTTAGCATATCGGCGCAGGCTGAGAATCCGTATCTGACGCCTGTCATGCTGCCTGACGGCGGCGGCGGCGACAGCCTGCTGGACCTGGACTTGATGTCTGTAGAGAACGGCGGTCCGGTGTCCGAGGGTTTACACCGCTATGTGATAAGCGTTACTTCCGGGGACGGGCAAGCCTCCGCGACTTACAACATCACCGTGGTACAGCTTCCCGATCTTTCGCTGAAAGAGTTCAAGGTAAAGCAGGCGGACAAGGACTTTGAGCGGGATTTAGCGCCTATCGGTACGCAGGACGCTTACATTCCCTATGCGGAGGGGATTACCGTTGTAGCGGAAGCCAACGACAGCGGCGCGGATATCAACATAAACCCGTCGGGAAGCATTTCCGGACTCCTCGTAAACAGCGCTAAAACAGTAAGCGTTACGGTAAGCAAGACTATTTCCAATGTAGAGGCAAGCCTGACAAGCAAAACTTATGTTTTGAATCTGTATTATGGCGAGGGCATGGCCTCGGATCCGCTGGCGGAGGGTGGTTATGTCAACTTCATACCGGGCGAGGCGGAGGGTTTTTACTACGAGGTGCATACGTTCAAGGGATCCGCTTCTCTGTCATTCAAGGACGGTAGGGAATCCATAGTTGCGGATGTATTGCTTGTAGCCGGCGGCGGCGGGGCAGGCAGCGCTTGCAACAAGATCGGGAATGACAGGGGCGGTGGTGGCGGCGCGGGAGGACTGCTGTATCAAACCGGGCAAACTCTTGAGCTGACGGGCGGTTCCATAGCGGTAGAGGTCGGTAAGGGCGGCGCGGGGGGCGTGGCACCGACGCAAGGCACGAATGGCGGGGACTCCTCTATCGGGGACATAAGGGTACCGGGAGGAGGGGGCGGCGGTATCGGCATTAGTGACTCTAGTAACGCTATGGCCAACGGCAAAAATGGCGGTTCGGGCGGTGGAAGCGGCGCTCTAGGTGGTAATTATTTTGGCTCTCCGGGAAACGCCAACGGGGGTGATGGTATACTGGGACATAATGGAGGCGCGGGCGGTCCCAATAGCGGCGGTGGCGGCGGCGGCGCGGCGGGACCGGGCGGGACTGTAACAAACGCCAATATTGCCGGAGCCGGAGGCGCGGGCTGGAAACCGTCCGGCGAGTCTGCATGGATTGTTCAGGTTACCGGCACGGAGGAGTTTTCGCACGGCGGCAGGGGTGGCTCGTATCCGGCGGCGGCGGAAGGACAGCCCGGCGCGAACTATGGCGACGGGGGATCGGGGCGTAACGGTAAAGGCGCGGCAGGTATGGCGGGACACGACGGCATCGTGATCGTCCGCTTCCAGCGTACAGTGGATCCAGTGGAAGTGGAAAGCCAAGGGCAAGACTAAAGTAATATTCACGCCGCGCCCGGGACTCCGGTGCCCATGCGCGGCGTAAGGCCCCGTTAGCCAGGCGCCCGTCCCGCGTCGAACACAATGCGTGAAACCCCGGTGTACGGCGTAAGAGCGGGCGGCACCCGCTCCGGAATTTGGAAGCGCTTTTACCTTGAGACGAGGCTTTTTTGATGGAGCATATTTGAAATACGAAATATTGACCCACGCTATTTACCCGTGTTAAACGCGGACAATAATTCCATCGCCCGCTTTAACACCCGCCCTCATTCACCGGTGCCGCGTCTTAAACGCTTTCATTGCGGTAATCAATGATCAGTTTATAGACATCTTCCGCCGATTTATCGTAGGAGTATTTTTCCAGGACAGCGGACGGGGGCTCGACCGGCTCCTTTAACAGGGCGTTCAGATCAACATCGGTGCTGTACGGGTCTATGTAATGGGCCGACTCTCCATATATTTCCGGCAGGCTTGCGGCCCTAGCGACGATTACGGGCGCTCCGCAGGAGAGAGCTTCCAGCGGCGTCAGCCCAAAACCTTCATAGTAGGACGGCAGGATAAAAGCCTTGCACCTTTCCATCAACGCTTTTACTTTTTGATCATCAATGTACCCTGTCAGGATGATGTTTTTTAAACCCTTCCCGCCGCGCAGTTCCCCGTCCCGCGTTGTCGGAAGCCGCGAACCGGAAACGGCAAATGTATCTTCCGGATGTTTTGCGGCATACTCAACGATCCATTTCATGTTTTTCCGTTTTGAAATTGTTCCCAGCGAAAAATAGAACGGCTTTTCCAGCGCAGGAAAATCTAAAAATACAGAATAGTCCGGCTTTATTGTTTGGAAATGCAGCCAACTGCTGTATATCACCTGTATACGTTCAGGGGGTATGTTAAAAGTCTTTGCGATTTCATTCCTGCTGTATTCCGAAACGGTAATAATTCTTTTTGCTTTTCGTGTGATAAGCCTGTACTGGTACATATTGTACAAGCGTACAAGTTTATCACGAAAACCTGAAAAATCTTGAGGGAAAAGCTCACAGTATATGTCATGTAAGAAAACTATTGACGGAACAAGGGGGAGGCAGGTATTCCCGTATTCAAGCACGGTATAATTTTTATGCCGCAACAAAAATCCCTGAACCGTTATCATCTGCCAAAAAAGATGCGATTTAATTTTTGTTTTAAGCTGAATTATGTCTATATTTTTGTAATCGGGAACGGTAAGCGGGTTGGACGGAATGATAATAGCGATTTCGCCGGCGGAACAAAGTTTATCAAGGCGCTTTGTAATTTCGAAGGCGTAACGCTCTATGCCGTTAAGCGGCCTGCATAAATACTCGCCGTCGATCAAAACTTTTTTCACTGTATTCCTTTGATAAGGCCGTTTTCCATGCAGAGGCGGCGGCCGCATTTTTCCACCGTTGTAAGGCGGTGTGCTATAACTACCAATGTTTTACTTTTGCTCATGTCATAGATCTCGTCCATGATTTTTGTTTCGACTTCATTATCGAGCGCGGAAGTTGCCTCGTCAAGAACAAGTATATCGGGATCGTCGTACAGGGCGCGGGCGATGCCTATGCGCTGCTTCTGTCCGCCGCTCAGTTGTATGCCGCCTTCCCCAACCCGCGTTTTTATGCCATCCTTTTGCAGCAAAAATCCCCATATATTCGCCATTTCCAGAACCTTTATCAGGCGTTTTTCGTCATAAGCGGAACCAAAAACAACATTTTCCGCGACAGAATTGTCAAAAAGATAAATACTTTGCGGTATGTATCCGATTTTTTTGCGCCAGGCGCGGACATTGCCGTCGTTCAATTCCATGCCGTCAACAAGTACAGCGCCGGACAAAGGCTTGTATATGCCGATGAGTAAATCCACAAGCGTTGATTTCCCGCTGCCGCTTGGGCCGGTAACGGCAAGTTTGTCGCCTTTGTTTATTTTGAACGATATGTCCCGTAGCACAATGGGGCCGCTAAGGTATTGAAACGAAACGTTTTCAAAACTTATTGAACGGTTAAATGTTACGGGCACGGAACCTTCGCTCACCGTCTCTCGCATAAAATTTTCATAGACAATGTCCAGCGAGTGCTCCAGATAGGCGACCTGGTTGACATTGCCGAGCATTCTGTTGATGGACGGAAGTATCCTGTACAGCGCCAGCGCGTACATGGCTATAACCGGGATTATGCTTTCCGCGGAACCATAACGAAAAAGTATTAGCAACACCGCCGCTACAAGCAGCGAAAAACCTATGCTCTCCAGAAGGTTGCGCGGCATGGCGCCAAGCGTCGCGCTTATAACCTGCGCATTTGAAACCGCAAGGGTTGATTTGTCAAACTGCTTTACATAATTATCCGCGATGCCCTTAATGCGCACGAACTTAAAATTGCCGTAGGATTCAGTTTGGATACGACCGATATGTCGTTGCCCTTCAGCCGCTTTTACGCCCAGTCTTTTGCTGTTTTTAAGGATTATTTTTACGATGATTACAATCAAAAGTAAAAGAATGGCCGTCAGCAGCAGCGTCATACCCCAGTTTACCACCAACATAAAAGCATACAGCATCAGTATTGTAATTGAATCCGAACATACCTGCAAAATACACAGCAAAATTTGGCTCACATTTTGCGCCTGAGCTATACCATTGTATAATTCCGATGTGTTTTTTTGTACATAAAGTTTATACGGCAATGCCAGGTATTTTTCATACAGGTCATCCGCAAGATACCGGAAAGTGCCGAGCGCGAAACGGTTTTGTATATACGTGTAAAATACGTTGTACGCCGCCCGTAACACATAAAAAGCGATGATCCCAAGCCCAAAACAAAGTATAAAATTATCTTTAGAGGTAAAACCGAGAAACCTGAATACCGCGTTGTACCTGCCTCTATCCAGCATATCCGGAGTTGACGCAACGGAGATGAACGGCATTATTACCGAGATTCCAAATGTCTCTATAACCGACAGCAGAATCGTCATAAAAAGCAACACGACAAGCCTTAGCTTGTGTTTACGTTGCAGTAGCGTCCGCAACATGGATATAATCGGTGTAACAAAATTAACATTCATAACGTCAAAAATGGTGTCCAAAGCCCATGTACAATTCCAGTTCATTGTTACCGGGTAGTAGCCCCGCATCAAGCAGCGGCTTCAGATTCCACGCCGCGCTCGCGCAAAGGTATATGCTTCTGAATGCGAGCGGGAAGAAAAAAAACTCTATGCCGCCTGAAACGATCCAGTCCTGTGGCTTGTATGTGATGTTGCGTATAAAATTTCTTTTAAAGTCAACTTCTTTTCCATCTACAATGGCTATGTCTATGGTGGGTCCTGCCTGTACTTCCAGATTTATTATGCGAAAGCCGGGCTTGTTAAAGTATTCCGAAAACATAAAGTCAAAAACATGGAATATAAAATCAAAGTTAAAAAGCAGCATCGAGTCCGCCGCAAGCGCGTAGTCGCCCACGCCGCGAATCATGCCGGCCACCCCCCACCGTGCGCCTGTATTCCCAAGCGCGGAATCGTAAAACCACTTTGTAAACCTGCCGCGCATTGATATTCCCAAAAATTGAGTTGCCAAAATATGTTCCGTAATGTTTGCCGTAACCGAATTGTTCCATTCGCCAAAAAATAAATTGTATTCATTGTTGTTTTGGATATACACCTCGGCGCCGCGTCTGAAATTGCCAGCCCAGTCAACTTTATTAAAACCAAGACGGTGCGAAGCGTTTAATGAGGGACCCTTGCGCTCCGCCAAATCCTCGTCGCGGAATGTGTAATTGATGTTTCCCGACACGGACGGCTTGTATGTCAGCCTGCCCAGCCCACCGGTTTCAACGGACAGCGGTATATCCCATTCTCCATAAACCGTACTCGAACCATACCATATATCCTGGAAATTCATGCTGTAAACATACTTTTCCCACCCCTCGTACTCTTTTCCAAAATATACCCCCTGTTTATAGCCGAATGTAAGCGTCGTATTTTTAAACGGAATATCAAACGACAGGCCGCTCGTGTTGCCATAGGAAAAAGGTTCGCCAAAATAGTACGAAAAAATATTCTCGGTAGTGAATTTCCAGTCGTACCCAAACGCGCTGAACGGTACGTCTATCCCGAAAAGCAGATTCAGGTTGCTACGGGAATACGTTACATCTTTGCCGTCATGGTAACGGTAGCTAAGGTATATCCGCAACGGCGACATAAGGCCCAAAAAATTAAAATCCCTGATACGCAGCCTCGGTTCCCAGCCTGTGTTTGAACTGTATTTTGGCTCCGGCACTATGACAAAATTGCGCGTGTCTACCGTATGGATCGTAAGATCAACGGGAATCCGCCCGTCCCCCTCCTGCTCTCCCGGGACAAAATCTATTGACACGTCCTGTAATTCACGCCTGTTGATCAGCACCTGCTCTTTGTGCGCTATGTATTCCCTCAGCGCAGCCAAGCCGTTTATTTCATCGCCCTTTTTTATTTCTGAATTCAGCAGCACCGCGTATTCCTTTGTGCGGCCTGTGATGTCAAAATATATTTCACGGATATAGTAGACCTGGCTATAGCTTTCCTGCGCGGGTATATCGCCGGAATTTATAAAAAAGAGCAGCAAAACCGGTAACCCGGCATGATTTTTTTTTTTCATGCGAGGCCGGATATTTTTTCGATTAGGTTCAGGCTGTCATTGTTTATCGTTACAATACACGCGCCCCATCCGGCCGGAACGACAAAACGAAAAAGCCCCCTTGTTTTTTTCTTGTCACTTTTCAACGCCTGCACGAACGCCCCGCTGTCAACAAGCGCGGGGTGCGGCGTTCCTGTTTCGTAATCCAATTCCTCCAAAACCGCGCGGACAGCTTCGGCGCGCTCCGGCGGGGTAATACCCAGTTCTTCCCCCAGCGCACAGGCGCGGGAGAGGCCCCACGCTACAGCCTCGCCATGTGAAAGCCTGCCCAGCCCCGCCGCGCTCTCAAGTGCGTGCGCAAACGTGTGTCCCAGGTTGAGCAGCATCCGCTCACCGCCCCGTTCCTCCGGGTCATTCTGTACGATCCGCCCTTTCACAGCCACGGAACGGGCGATCAGGCTTGCGGCGGCCTCTATGAGCGGCGTCGGCGTCCCTTCGCCAGACAGGGCAGGCTTCAACGCGAGCAGCCGGCCGCGGGTTTCCGCCGCATAAAACGAATCGTCGAGCACGAGTGTTTTTATAATTTCCGCAAGCCCGGAACGCCATTCACGCGGCGGCAGTGTGCCGAGCGCGGCGAGCGGCATGTAGATATGGGGGGCAGGGTAGAATGTGCCCGCAAAATTTCTTATGCCGAGCATATCAAAACCGGTCTTGCCGCCCAAGGCCGCGTCAACCATGCCGAGCAACGTTGTGGAAACGATGACAAGACCCGCGCCGCGTTTATAAACCGAGGCGGCAAACGCGCAAAGGTCGCTTACAAGACCTCCGCCGACGGCGACAAAAAGCCCGTCCCTGTCAAGCCCAGCCTCCGCCGCCACGCGGAGTATCTTTTCCACGGACTGCCAGTTTTTTGTGTTTTCCCCGTACGGAAGGACGCATACCGCTGCCGCCGCACCGCCCCTAACAACTTCCGCCATTTCCACCGTATTCGTATCGCACACGAGTACGGCGCGTTCCGATTCGATCGCGGCAAGAATGCCGTCTAAACCCGGAATATCCTGTTCAATATGTACGGAAGATTTACGCCGTCCAAAGGTAAAGTCGTAATTCATAGGATGAATTTACTTTAACAAAAAGGCCCCCTGTTTTCAAGGGTAACATTTGAACCTGTTCCAAAACAAAGCGACTGTGCGCTAAACGCGCAAGGGATTGGCGGGGCAACCCAAGGGGGTTGCCCCGCGGAACCCCGCAAATGCGCCTATATTACCTGAAAAATCTTTTTAAAATGTAAAACTGCTGTTCAAAATGAGGCATTTCGGGCGGCGGCCCCCCCCCCCCCCCCGGCCACGCTCACGAATCGAGGGCCGCCTCCAGTTCTTTTTGCAGGAGGGCGGCATTCTCGCCTGAGTTTATTGTCTTGCCAAAGCGTTCCCCCGCTTTTCCGTGAGCCTCGTAGAAACGTATCGCGGCGTCGGCAGCCCTGAAAACCTGTTCCTTTTCAAAAAGTATGGGCAAAAAACGGCGGCCAGTCCTTATCTCGTTTCCAAACATCCCGCCAAAAGACAAAATGTAACCGTTTTCCCCGCGCCATGCGTCGGAAGGACAGCTTTTTACACACTTTCCGCAGTAATTACAGGCCTTCAGCTCAAAACCGACGAGCTTTTGTTCCGCTTCTACCCTTACCGCGCCGCACGGGCAGACAGCTTCGCATATCCCGCAGAAGGTACAGCCGTCCACACGCCATTCCGGCAGTACACCGCCCTTGACGCCCAAATCGTTCTCCTCGGCCTTTAGACAGTTGTTAGGACAGCCTGTTATCCCGATTTTGAATTTGTGTGGTAATTCCCTGCCAAAGTAACGCTCGTCCAGCTCTTTCGCCAGGCCGCTCGTTTCTATGGCCGCCGAAGGACAGACGGTGCTCCCCTGACAGGCCGTTACGGTTCGTACACGCGGCCCGCAGACCCCTATCGACACGCCCGCCTCGGCCAAGGCCTTTTTCACGGCCTCCACATCCTTGATGTCGATGAACGGCAACTCTACGCCCTGCCGGGATGTAAGGTGAACGTAAGCTTTTCCGTACCTGGCGGCGGCCTCGCCTATCTTTTCAAGCTGTTTGCTGGTGAGCTGCCCTCCAATCACCTTCAGGCGCATCGAAAATTTCCCTTTCTGCGTCTGCCTCATAAAACCGCCCTTCTTCAGCGCCGCATAGTCAATATCCACTCCGGAATGTTCCGGCATAAAAACCTCCCTGCAACGGCATTTCCGTCAGCTTACCGCGAAACAAGCCTCTCCTCGGTAACGGAATGTCCGTCCTTGTCTATGATAAAACTTTTAAGTACGGGCTCAGGCCGCGCCAGTGAAACGATAAGGTAACTAAGCGATCTGTCGAACGCAAGGCGGATATCCTCCTCCGACGGACGCGCCGGCGTACCGGGATGGCTGTGGAAGTTGCCCAAGAGCACGATGCCGCGCCTACGCATATCGGCGACGGCGGCAAACTGTTCCGCGCTCGACATCGAAAAATGTTCCGGGCTTTCGTCAACGTTTTTCATGCAGTAAACCTCTTCGGCATTTTTGACGCCGGCCCCGTCAATGGAACCGGCAAGAAGCCCGCACGCCTCGTTGGGCAGAGCGGCACGGCTGTGCGCTATCATCTTTTCGAGCAGATTTTCGCCCAGAATCAGCATGAGCCGCCCCCCATGAAGTATAGCAGTTCAACCACGTCATTTTCGCGCAGGTTTACCGAATCAAATTCTTTACGTTCAAGAATCACGCCGTTCAACTGAACCGTAACGTACAGCGCGTCCTGAGTCTTCAACTCTTCCAACATCCCGTTGATGTTTACTCCGTCCGAAACGCCGGCGGGTTTCCCGTTTACCGTAATACACATACTTCCCCCATATAAACAACGCGGTTGACGCCGTTTCAAAGCCTACATGTTTTGAACAGGCCCGCTACCCGCACATTTCACATTCCGGTTTGCCGTAATCAAACAGGCTGACCGTTGACGGCTCCCTGCCGCACACCGGGCACGAATCACTTTTGGACAGGCAAACCGTTCTGAATTCCATCGTGAGCGCGTTGTACGTTAAAAGCCGTCCGTTGAGTAGGCCGCCCAGACCCAGCAGGTATTTGAGCGCCTCCGTCGCCTGAAGGCTGCCTATCACGCCTCCCAAGACTCCCAGCACACCCGCCTCGCGGCAGCTAGGAACCGCCCCGGCGGGCGGCGGCTCACGGAATGCACAGCGGTAACATGGCCCCGCCCCCGGAATGTACGTCAAAAGCTGTCCCTGAAAACGGATAATGCCGGCGTGCGAAAACGGTTTTTTAAGCAGTACGCAGGCGTCGTTAATCAGGAATTTCGCGGGGAAGTTGTCCGTACCGTCTATAACAAAGTCATAATCCCTGTCCCGTACAATATCGCTGATGTTGGCCGCCGTAACCTTTTCATGGTATACGGCAATGTCCACGTCGTCGTTCATCGCGTTGATCGTTTCCCGTGCGGACAGGACTTTTGCCTTCCCCACATCCGACGTGGAGTGTACGATCTGGCGCTGAAGGTTGGAAAGATCCACCACATCCGCGTCCACAATCCCTATCGTGCCGACGCCTGCCGCGGCCAAGTACATCGCCGCCGGCGCGCCAAGCCCGCCCGCTCCGATGATCAGCGCCTTCCCGTTCAGCAGTTTCCGCTGACCTGCAACACCGACCTCCTTCAGGATGATATGCCTCGAATAGCGTTCAAGCTGCCCGTCCGTAAAAGTCATGACGAAAGCCCCCCTTTAACAACCCGCATCCGGTAGCTTCCGTCGTCCAGTTTTTCTATACCCGTAACGCGGTGGCCCTCGTCTTTGAGGCTACGCGGCACATTCTGAACGGGTTCGCCCCCGTTCAGCCTCACCTCCAGCACATCGCCGTCCGCAAGCTCCTCAAGCGCGACCTTCGTTTTAACAAAGGTTACCGGACAGGTCACGCCGGTAATATCAAGGTGTCCCCGAATCTTGCCATCTTTCATACAGTATCTCCAGATGGCTCTATTCTAGCTCTTTATTTCTTAATATGCAAGTAGATTTAATCGGAATATATCCGGCTGCCGTGTGATGTCTCATCCTGTGAAATACCCGTACCTGCCTGGAGGATGATCGGTGTATTTCTATAAAGTAACGCGAATCAAGGGTGGAAAGCGGTGTTGGCAAGCGGCTCAAGCCTAGTGCCCGCCGACGACCGACTTGACTCTAAAAATTCTTCATGTTATATTATGGCTCACGATGAAAACCACGGACAGCGGTGCAAAACGCCGCAAGGCAGCCGCCTGTTTAGCGCTCCGCCCTGAACCGCCTACAGAGGGCCGACGGACGCGGGTTCACTACCCCCCCCCCCCCCATCTAGAAGAAGGCTTTAGACTCAGAAAATCCCTGCGTAATCCCATTTTAGTCTCTTTTTTGCGTGTTTCCTCAGCGAGGGAACTGAAAATGAACGTTCCCGTCCGTTTTCAGCGGACTACAAATCATTTGAAGGAGACTCCAAAACGGTAAGAGGAATGTTCTATGGGGGCGGCGTAACAGGAATAGGCGGCGGGTTCCATCTACGGAGAGCCGCAGGTCCTTTCAAGAGCGCAGCGTAACGGGAGGGGGCGGGCTTCCCTCCTATGGGGGCCGCGAACGCGCGCTATGGCGTATTCGCGGGCTGAAGGAAAAGGAGGCGGATATGACGTAAAGGTTATGCGGGGTTCGTTAGAAAGAGCCGGATATTCGGTATACGGAATGAGCAATGTATACAACGTATACACGTATACAACGTATACACGTATACAACGTATACACGTATACAAGAGATGAAAAACGTTATGCGTCATTGAAAAATGAAATCTAACGCCATATATGGCGCCG
>JAITKQ010000140.1 GCA_031278295.1 Spirochaetaceae bacterium
GCCGTGCGCCCTGTATGCCGAATTTATAGTCTATACGGGTCTGTTCGTACAGATCGTAGGCGTGTACCAGTTCGGGATCGCTCCTGATCTTCTCCAGTTTGGCTTGCGCCTCCTGTATAGCCATGTCCATCTTTACTACCTCCTCGATAAGTTCCGCCGGGCTTTGCTCGTCAAAGTATGCCATCCACCGGTGTATCGCTTCCATATAATCCTTGTCTTTCTGTTTTCTCCACCTTACCATGTCTATATAGTGCATTTCCAGCGCGCCCGTCAGCATATAGTCTTTGTGCCGGTCCTCGTACAGGTGAAAGCTCGTGTGGAATTCATCAAGCGGTATATACCCGAAGTCCAGGATATTTATCACGATGACAGTAGGTAAATCTATGTAGCCCTGCCCCTCCACGATGCCCCTCGTGTACTCCAGCGCCCAGTAACGGAGAGAGCGTTTGTCCATATTGAACTCGTTCTTCAACTGGATTTCGATGTTTACCCGCGTGTCGCCGGCCAGCGCCGCCCGCACATCGAGCTTGGAGGTCTTGCCGCCCGGAAAGTCCGCCGGAAACTCTTTGTTTTCGATAATTTCGAGGGAGACGATCAGGCCTTTGCCGGTGCGTTTTAATATGGCGTTCAGCAGGGCGATAAGCTGCGTCTCGTCGCCCTTTTCGCCGAAGACTTTTTTGAAGGCAAAGTCGTTTAACACGCGGAGCCTTGTTGTTTTTTCAGTCATGATGATGAGTGTAGCGTTGTTTGGCTCAGGCTACAATCGGGGGGCGCGGGGCAGGGCGCCATGTTTTTCCCCTTAGACCCTGAAATGTCCTGTCATGCAGGAGCTTTGCCCGTTTCAACGCGGCATCTTGAAACGGGGCGGGGAATGAGGCAAAGTATAAGTATGCCCGCACATTCCCGCAACGGCGCCGGCACGATTCCGTTTGCGCGTCCGTTCATCGGAAAGGAGGAGGAGGACGCCGTTTTACGGGTGCTCAGATCCGGTTGGCTTACGACAGACGGGGAGGCGCTCGCTTTTGAACAGGAATTCGCGGAACGTCTCGGGCGGGCGGCCGGGACGCCGCTTGCCGCCGCCGCCGTAAGCAGCGGGACGGGCGGCCTCCACCTGGCGCTGGAAGCCTGCGGCCTGCGCGCGGGGGATGTCGCCCTCGTGCCCGCGTACACCTTTGCGGCAACGGCCGGGGCTGCCGTCTGCCTTGGCGCGGAAGTCGCGTTTGTAGACTGCGCGGCGGACTCCTTCCTGCTGGACACGGACAGCCTTGAACGCACGGCGCGGCGTCTTGCCGAAGGTAAAACGGCCTATGAAACGGGAGGCCCCGCCGGAAGGCCGCGCGTCGTCGTACCGGTACATTTCGGAGGGCTCTGCTGCGACATGGGCGCAGTCAACGAAACGGCGCGCCGTTACGGCATGTCCGTTGTGGAGGACGCCGCCCACGCCTTCCCCGCGTACACCGAAACGGGCGAACCTGCCGGCACCTTGGGCGATGCCGGCGTATTTTCGTTTTACGCGACAAAAACAATTACCTCAGGCGAAGGCGGGATGGTGGTAAGCCGCAACCGGGATTTGATAAACCGTGTGTCCTTGCTCCGCTGCCACGGCATAGACCGTCCCGTTTGGAACCGTTATACCGGCGAAAAGGCTTCGTGGTACTATGAAGTCGTCCAGGCCGGTTACAAGTACAACCTTCCCGACATACTTGCCTCGATAGGCCGGGTCCAACTGCGACGCGCGGACGAGCTGCTGGACAAACGTAAACGCATAGCGGCCCGTTACGACGCCGCCTTTTCGGGTATACCGGCGCTTTCCACCCCGCCCGCTTCGGCGGGCGACGCCCGGCATCTGTACCCCTTGCGGCTGAACCCGCCGCTTGCCGCCGTCCGCGATCACTGTGTCAGGAAACTTCAGGACATGGGTATAGGCGTTTCCGTCCACTTTATCCCGCTCCACAAGATGCCGTACTACAGGAAGCGTTACGGCCTGAAGGACGGGGACTTTCCCCGCGCCGAAGATACGTACAGCCGCGTGATTTCGCTGCCTATATGGCCGGGTATGACGGAGGAAGAGACGGGGCGTGTCATAGATTCGGTTTTTGAATTGACAGGGGGCAAGAATCCTTGTTTGTAGACGACATATTCCTGCAAGATCAGTATTTCGCCGTAACCGTACGTTCACCGTCCGCCAATTGCCTGTTAAAAGATGTACGCTGCCCCGTACCGGATCCCCGGTACAGGCTGATACGCGCCTCCGACATTCCCGGAAAAAATTGTTTGGCGGGCAGCGCCGTACCGGTACTTGCCCAGGAAAGGCTCTGCTACACCGGCGAACCCGTCGCGATACTTACCGGGCCGGATTACGCGAAACTTGAGGAGCTTGCCGCCTGTACCGTGATCGAGACGGCGCCTGCCGCGCCGCCTGTATTTTCCATGGACTCGGACGGCGCGGAAATCGCGGCCCAGGTCATGCTCGAAATGGACGCCTTTCCAAAAAATGTTTCCATGCCGAAAGAAAGGCCGGAGACAAACGGAGCGGACGATTCCGCCGCGGCGGCGGCTGACGGCCAGGAAGCGGAACCCGCCCTTGTAAGCGGGTTTTACAGAACCGGTATGCAGGAACACTGGTACAGCGAACCGCACGGGGCCCACGCCGCCGTCAGGGACGGCGGCGTGATCGTATACACGGCGACACAGTGGCCGAATCATGTAAAACAGAGCGTCGCGGAGGCGCTGGCCTTACCGGTCGGCGCGGTTTCCCTCAAAACGGCGGAATCCGGGCTTCACTTTGACGGAAAAATCTGGTACCCGTCCCTTGTCACGGTACACGCCGCGCTTGCGGCATTTATCATAAAAAAACCTGTTAAACTGATGTTGACCCGCGAGGAAGACTTCTTCTTTTCGCCAAAACGCCCGGAAACCACCTTGGAATTTTGCAGCCGTCTCGATCGCAAGGGCGAACCTTACGAGACAACGGTAAATGTGCGTGCCGGTTTCGGCTCGGAAACTTTTTTTGCGGGCCTCATGCTGGACAGCATCGCGCGGGCGGCAGCCGGCCACTACAGGCTTGGCCGCATAAGGGTAAAGGCTGAAGCGGTAAAGACGAATCTGCCCCCGGCCGGCCCCTTTGCCGGCTTCGGCGCGGCGCAGGGTTTATTCGCGCTGGAACGCCACATCGCAAAAATCGCCGACACGGTACGCGAGGAGGGCTCGGAATGGCGGGGCCGTCATTACAATGAAAAAAAACTGACTACGGATGAACTTGAAAAATTGATCGAGACCCTGATGGAACAATCCGATTACAGGCGAAAATGGGCCGCCTACGAACTGCTCCGCCAGCGCCGGGATGAGGCGGGCGTTAAAACGGGCCCGGTACGCGGTATCGGCCTGGCCGCCATCGCTTACGGCAGCGGAAAAATCCGCTACAACCTTTCCGCCAGGTCCGAGGTCCCGCCCGTTCCGGTACCGGACTCGCCGCCGCTCGCCGCCGCGATCGTTGAGCTGGAGATCGACAGGCTTGATTTTTCCGCAAACGTACGTTGTCTCTGTTTATCCGTCCTCACCGGCGCACTGAACGACAAACGGGCCGCCCGCCGCAAGCTACTACAGAACAGCGCCTGCGCCCTGGGCTGGACAACCACAGAGAAGCTTGAATACAGGGACGGGCGAATCGGCAAAAACGAACCCTTTGATTACCGGATTCCGCCGCCATCCTCCATCCCCCCGGTAAAGCTTACCATTTGCGAACGGTCCGCCGCCGAAGAAAACGCTGAGGTGATCCGTGAACTGCCGTACTGCGTTATTCCGGCGGCATACCTGCAAGCGCTTACACAGGCCTGCGATCACCATTTTCAGTCAATACCTGTGTCCGCCCGCGACATCTGGTGCGTCCTTGAAAGCAACGAGCGCCGCAGGCAGGACGCGCGCGGGGAAAAAGAAGAATGACGGTAGCTTTCATCCTGAATGGTGAAGACGTTTCGGTGGACTCGGAACCGAACCGGCGGCTCATAGACATACTGCGCGGTGATTTTATGCTGTACGGCGCAAAACGCGGCTGTTTAAGCGGTATCTGCGGCGCCTGCGCCGTAATATTCAACGGTTCTTTAAGCGCCGCCTGCATGATACCGGCGTTCCGTGTTCACGGCAGCGAGGTTATCACCATCGAAGGTTTTTCACTCACAAACAATTACACCGATGTAGTGCGGGGCTTCAGCCTTCACAATGTGGAAAACTGCCGGTTTTGCGGTGCGGCAAAGATTCTTTTAACGGAAACCCTGCTTGCCGAAAAGGAACTGCCGCCGCCCGGCGAAATTCTTTCGGCCTTCGACAGCATAAGGTGCCGCTGTACCCGGTCCGAAAACCTGCCCGCCGCTGTTATGGAGGCGGCGGAGATCCGCCAAAGGAGGCGTCGTGGGCGGAAACATTAGCCGTATCCTTAACCCGGCCAGTATGCAGGAATTTTGGGGTATGTTAAACCGCTTTGGCGGCATAGACATCTTTTCCGTCAGCGGACGGCAGATGCGGGAACAGCGCGGCAGGATGATTACACTACCCGAAATCATAATCAACACGGACAGGCTAAGCGAACTGCACAGCATCAACCGCACCGAACGTTACATAGAAACAGGTTCAATGGTAAGGCTGCAACAGATTTGCAAACTTGGAAAGATCGTCCCTGCCGCCCTCAGGCAGGCCCTGGACTGCCTGTACGGCAGATTCCTGCGAAACACGATCACCCTGGGCGGCGCCATTTGCGGGATTTCGGACTACGAACCGCTCGCCGCCGCCCTCATAGCCCTAGGCGTCCGCTTCGAACTGCGTACAGGTTCCCAGACCCGTTGGATCAGCGCGGGCCGCCTTACCGGCCCCGAAAAATCCGGCGTCTTTCATCCCAACGAAATCCTGTGCCGTATCAGAATCCCGCTCGATCAGTGGGATTTTACCCTTTGCAGGCATTTGGACGCGGTAAACGAAGCCACCGGCGAATGCGGTTTTATCGTACTCCTTGCCCGCATTCAAAACGACATCCTGTCCGATATACGCATCGTATTTTCCGGGGTACAGGTGATACAGGACAGAAACCGCGAAACAAGCCTGCTGGGTAAAAAACTGCCGCTCGCCAAAAAAGACGCCGCCGCTTTCACCAATCTTTGGAAAAATTCCCTGCCCGAAAACGTCCCTGCCTTCCTCCGCTGCCGCATCCTTTCATTCGTAGAAAGCGCGATCCTGAATTTTACCGACTAAGGGGGGGGGGGGGGGGGGGGGGGGTTGTGGCCCCAGTTTGGGCCCACCCCCCCCAGGTCCGCGCGCCCCGGGGGGGGGGGGGCGCCCGCGCAAGAGGCTGTAAACAAAGTGCAATAATGGCTGTTTTTTGAAGGTTCAGGCGGACAGTTTTCCATGTTTACGGTTCATTTCCGCGGCTGTCAGGTTGCTTCCCCTCCCTATCCCCTGTTTT
>JAITKQ010000149.1 GCA_031278295.1 Spirochaetaceae bacterium
ACATAACTTTAAGCTGCCGGTTCACTAGCCGAAGGGAAACGGGCGGCGACGGCTTCCCGCAATGCGAGGACGCGAAGACGGCCTTGTTGACATTGTGCTGAAGCCTGACCGGATTGTAACGCCTGCGGAGGGCGGGGCGGGCGATGTCTTGAACGAAACCCGCTGGTGGTATTAGGATGATAGCGGGGAACATTCAATGCTTGAAGGCCGCAGCCTGATAGGGCCGGACGATTTTAGCGTAACGGAACTGGACAGGCTTTTTGAATTAACAGAACAAATAAAAAACGACAAAAGGTATTTACGCCGATCCTGCCGGGGAAAACTTTTGGCGGCGCTTTTCTTTGAACCGAGTACCAGGACAAGACTTTCTTTCGAGGCGGCCATGCTTAGGCTGGGCGGCAGCACATTAGGCTTTGCCGAGCCCGGTTCAAGCTCCGCAAGCAAGGGGGAAAGCCTCGCCGATACGGTACGTGTCGTCTCGTCGTACGCCGACGCCATCGTGATGCGGAATCCCAAGGAGGGGGCGGCGTTACTTGCGTCCCGTTACTCGTCCGTCCCCGTTATAAACGCGGGGGATGGGGGGCATCACCACCCCACCCAGACACTTACCGACCTTGTTACGATCAAACAGCTTTGCGGGCAATTTTCCGGACTCACCGTAGGTTTCTGCGGCGATCTGAAATTCGGACGCACCGTTCATTCGCTCGCGAGCTCGCTCTCCCGTTACGCCGACGTAAAAATGATATTTGTTTCGCCGGGCGAATTAACGATCCCTGAATACATAACACAGGGCATACTTAAAAAAAACAATATTTCATATACCGAAACGGATCGCCTGGAAAAAGTTATCGGCGGCATTGATGTTTTGTATATGACGCGCGTACAGCGTGAACGTTTCCTGAACGAGGAAGAGTATATACGCCTTAAAGATTCGTACATTTTGACGCCGAAGCTAATGAGGTTTGCGCAAAGCGGTTTGGTTGTGCTGCACCCGCTGCCCCGTGTAAACGAGATTTCCGTCGAAATAGACGATGATCCGCGCGCGGCCTATTTTAAACAGGCCGAATACGGGATGTACATAAGGATGGCGCTACTTGCCTCTATATTGGGGGTTGTATAGATGCTGATTATCGACAAAATAAAAAACGGAATCGTAATCGACCATATAAAAGCCGGGCAGGGCGTGCGCGTTTTTGACTGGCTGTCGCTCGGTAAATCGCCGCATACGATCGCCTTTGTAGTGAATGCCTCTTCGCCACAGATGGGCAAAAAAGATATTATAAAAATATATGACACGATAGATATAAACTATGATATTTTGGGACTCATCGATCCTGACATCACCGTTAATATTATCGAAAATGAAATCGTAACCCAAAAAATAACCCTGCAACTCCCTGAATATGTAGAAAATGTACTTTTTTGCAAAAACCCGCGCTGCATCACGTCAACAGAAAAGTACATCCCGCATATATTTCACCTTGCGGACAGAATCTCGGAAATTTACCGCTGCGAATACTGTGATGAGACCCGCGGCGCGGAGGATTTCCGTTGAAAATCACCTTTCGTAATTTCCGCATCATAGACGCCTTTTCGGATATGACGGGAAACGTAAGGGTAAACGGCGGGCGTATCGTTGATGTTGTGCCCGAATCCGCGGCGCGGGCCGACCCGGGGATTGAGGACGGCGGCCTTGTGTTTGACGGGGGCGGGCGGCTTGTTCTGACGGGCGGTTTTGTTGATATGCACGCGCACTTCCGTGAACCGGGTTCGAGCGAAAAGGAAACGCTAGAATCGGCCTCGCTCGCGGCGGCGCGCGGCGGCTATACGAGCGTGGTTTGTATGGCAAACACTAAGCCGCCGATTGACAACGAGGAGGCGGCGGCCTTTATCAAGCGGCGGGCGGACACACTCGGCCTGACAAAACTTTACCCTGCAATTTCCCTTACCGAAGGCATGGGCGGTAAAAGACTTTCGCCTTATTTGGCGACAGGCCCGTCCAGGGAGAACGCCTACAGGCCGCCTCTCCTGTCGGAAGACGGCAGGGATGTGGAGGACGACGGGCTATTCGCCGCCGCCCTGCGGCGGGCGGCGGCGAATGGTCATACCGTGTCGTGCCACTGCGACCTTGGCGGCGAGGATGCCGCGGTTGAACGGGCGCTGAGGCTTGGGGCGGGCAGCCGCGTTCACATCGCGCACGTTTCCACGAAAGGCGCGGTGGAACTTTTGCGGCGTCACAAAAAACTCAAGCCCCGATCCGGCATAACGGCGGAAGCCTCCCCCCACCATATAGCGCTGACCCACGGTGACGCGGAAGCGGCCGGGGCGGAAACTTTCGGCAAGGTTGCCCCGCCTCTGCGTAGCGAAGAAGATCGCCTTGCGCTTGTAGAGGCGCTGAAAGATGGCGTAATAGACGCGATCGCCACGGATCACGCCCCGCACACGGAGGAAGACAAACTGAACGGTGCGCCGGGCTTCAGCGGGCTGGAAACGGCCTTTGCCGTATGCTACAGTACGCTGGTAAAGCGGCATAACTTTTCGCCGCAAAAACTTTTTTCGCTGCTCAGTGCGGTGCCTGCCCGTATACTGGGATTGAGCGGATGCGGCGCGGTCTCAAAAGGCGGCAGCGCGGATCTTGTTGTACTGGATACTGACCGCGAGACCGTTATTGACGGCGCTATGTTCGCGTCACGGGGGAAAAACACGCTTTTTTCAGGCAAAAAACTTTACGGTGCCGTGGTTTTGACCCTCTGCGGGGGTAGAATCGTGTACCAGCAGGCATTTTAAGGTGTTTTACCGACAGTGAAAAACGAAAAATTTGTAAAAGACAGACTCAGGCGCGGCGGCGTTGTTGTTGTTGTTTCCACCATGCACATCCTGCTGCTTTTTTTAATTGTTTTTACCGTTGAAGTGAAGGCCGGAGTCATAGAGCTGCCTGCCAGCGTGATGAGACTTACCAATATAGCGGAAGAAGAGCCGGCACCCATGCCGGAGCCGCCAAAACCTTTACCCCCGCCGCCGCTTGAGTTGACCGTAAGCGTGCCTGTTGCGGAAACCATCATTGAGGTCGAGGAAGAGCCCGTCGAGTCTGCCGCCGCCGCCCCCACCCCGGCCGCCGCCCCCGTCGTGAGGTACGGCGAAGAGTACCTCCCGCAAAACCAGGTCTCGGTGCTGCCCTACTTGGACGAAAAGGCGATCCGTTCAAGGCTGGTCTACCCGCCCATTGCGCTCCGTTCCGGGCTTGAAGGCATAGTCTACATAGAACTTTACATAGACCGGGAAGGCAGGGTAAGGCGCATAGAAATAATCAAAGAGAATCCGCCGGGCAGGGGTTTCGGCGCGGCCGCCGTAAAGGCCTTTGAAGGCATCAGCGGCAGGCCGGCCCAGGCCAACGGCGAAGCCGTCGCGGTCCGCTACCGTTACCCGGTCCGCTTCCAAATCAAATAGCCCGCGCCCCCTTACCTCCCGCATCCGATGCCGGACCTGCCTTCAGCCGGGCAACGTCGTCTAAACCGGCGGTAGTGAAAAAAGGTTTTCCAGGAAAACCGCTACGCTGTCATCAGTGTTCGGGCCTATAACGGATTTCGCTATGTCCCGTACCGATTGGCGGGCGTTGGCCGGGGCTACGGAATGGCCGGCAAAAGAAAGCATGGCGATGTCGTTTTCCTCGTCGCCAAACGCGATAATTTCAGACGGTGATAGTCCGTAAAATTTAAGCGCCGCCCGTAAACCGGATGCTTTTGTCACGTCCGCCGCCAGAATTTCCAGGATAAATTCCGCCGAAAGCATGGTATTAACCTTGCCGTTCAGCCTTTCCATAACAATTTGCTGTATACCACGCAGTTTCCGCTCTTCTTCAATGAAAATTCCCTTAATGCAGCAGACGGAACCATCGTCCGGCAGGGCCCTGTAGAGGTTACCGTACAAAAAATCCAGCCCGGTACGGTTGCGGTATACGGTAGTCGCGCCGGAAGACCTTTCAGCCATCAAGGTTTCCGAAAAAGCGCCCGTGCTGTTACAAAGAAAGAGGTGAAAATGGGCGTCTTTTTCATGCGCGACATCCACGCAGCAGGAGATCACGTCCTGCCCGATGAAATGGCTGTCAAGTATGCTTCGGGACGGCATGTCGAGCGTCATAGCGCCGTTGTAGTACACCATAGCCCCCTCTACCCCTATGGCCTTGCGGTACTGTTCCGCCGCCTCCACGCTACGCCCTGTCGCTATAACCACACGAATCCCGCGGGCTATGCAGGAGCGCAGGGTTAGCCGGGTTCTTTCGCTCAAAACAGCGTCTGTCCCGAGTGTTGTTCCATCCAAATCCACCACGACGGCCTTGATCCTGTCCTTCTGAAGTTTCATATCCCGTCAATATAGACAAATCCTGCGTTTTGTGCTAGCTTGTTTTTACGCGGCTGTCGTATAACGGCCATTACCCCAGCCTTCCAAGCTGGAGACGTGGGTTCGACTCCCATCAGCCGCTTTCATTTTTCACATTCGAGACATTTTGCTATGTGTCGGTAATCTTCAAGTATCCGCAAACCCGCGATTGCCCCGCCTGCGGGTGCAAAAATGACAGCCTCAAAATACGCGCTATTCTAGGGGGGAAAATAGCCCGCCGTGTCGCGGCCTGAACGTTCAAACAGGTAGACGTCGGCTTCGACAGGCAGAAAGGTCATGCCAAGTTCCGTAGTGAGGGAGGACTCGTAACTTAGAAAGTAAGAACCGGACGGCGTTGAAACAAGCTGTCTGATGAGCGGCGCCACGCCTTCCGGCCGGTACAGCCGTACAGCCCTGCCGCCTGTTTCAGCGCAGAGAAAGCTAACTTCATCGCCGGCCGGCGCGTCTCCCGCAAGGATGGCGTTAAAAACGATACCGTTATTCGCCATATACGCGGCAAGCTCGGACAGGCTGTACTGTTCAAACGCGAACTGACCCAGATCCTTGCCGGAGCAGACAAACAGGATCGAGCGTTTGGGTGAACGTCCGAGCAGGTCTGTGGCGGCGAGGCGGAGGGCCAAATCGAAACGCCAGCGGGGGGAGTAGGGGGCTGCCCCGCTCCGCGCCGCCGCGTCAAGGGATGCCGGATTTTCCGGGTTGAAGCGTTCCCGCACAGGCTGCTCCCCGGCGGAAATGATGGAAACGATGCCGCCCGAACCTTCCAGCGCTACGTTTATGTCACGCAGGGCGGCGGCCAAGCTGTCCCGCAAGGGTTCGGTGTCGGGCGATCTTTCCAGCAGAATCGTTACATCGGCCGCCGTAGCCGCGTTACCGGACGTGATAAGGGTCTGGTTTTTTACGGGCTGGCCTTCCTCGGTCAGTTTAAAGTTTAAATGATCAAGGCCGACAATGGAGCGGCGGTGGCCGTCCTCTACGCGGATCTCCACCGTAAGTTTGGGGAATTCGGCGCTTACCACGCGGTCGATCGAGACAAAGAGCCCGGAAGCGATATCGTCCATCAAGGCAAGCACCGTAACCTCGTCCGAATCGAAATTTGCCGCCATAAGTTCACCGTTGGCGTCGATGGCGCCGTCGATGAAGCGTGTACGTGAATTTCCGGTAGCGGAGACCGGGCGTATGATGCCGGCGCCGGTATCGACGGTAAGCAGACGTTTCGTATCTGTGACAAGCAGCCTGCCGTCCTCCAAAAACCGCAAGCCCTCCGGCCCTTCCAGCCCGTCCGTAACCAGGCTTCCGAGGTACAGGCCGTTCGAATCGAAGGAGTATATGCATTTTGCCAGTACGTCCGCGACGTAGACCACGCCGCCCCGCGAAGCGATGCCGGACGGCGCCAAAAATCCCGCAAAATCCGCGCTTTTCGAGCCGAAACTGTTGATGAAAGTGCCATCAGGATCGAATTTTGAAACCCGGCGGTTACCGAATTCGACAACGTACAGGTAACCTTCGTCATCAATGGTGATGGCGGCCGGTCCGCTCAACTGGCCGGGATTTATACCTTTCGAAGCTATATGTGAAAGCCATTTTCCGTCCGGGCCAAGTACGCTGAGCCTTCCGCCCCGGAATTCGGACACATAAATCCTCCCGTCAAGTCCGCGGGCCAGCGCGAAGGGCCTGTCGAAACCGGTGATCGGCCCGCGTTCACGGTAACGGATGATGCCGTTCACGTCCATACGGACGATCTCGTTGCTGCCGTAGGCCGCCACCCACAGCGAACCGTCCCTTTCCGGAAGGACGGAGGAAGGCCGGCTAAAACTGGTGATCCCGTCGTAGCTGCCCGGGAAATAAGCGATCTCGACGTAGCGGCCCTCCTCGTTCATCACCGGGAATACGCTACGGCGCGAGCCGACACGTTCAACCCAACTGTTGATCAGCACCGCTTCGGGTGAGTAAGGGCCGTATATACCGATCGCGGTTTGCCACTGCCGCAAGGCTATGTTTTCCATGCCGGAACGGTAGTATGCCCGTCCCAGCCAATTCAGGATCAGCGGCTCGTCCGGTTTCCACGACAGGGCCTGTTCAAAAGCGTAGATCGCTTCGTTAAACGAATTGCGGTTGTATGTTTCAACGCCGAGTCTGAACGACTCGGACGCGTGCAGCGCGTCAATGTCGCCGTCGGCAAGTGTACCATCCTGCGCCGAAATGCCGCCGCACACGAGGAACGAGATCAGCAGGCTTATCAAAAATGGAGTGCGGGGCAGGCCTTTCATTGCTTACCTATGAAGCGTCGGCGACAAGAATCTTCATGTGCGAGCTGATGTCTTTTTGACGCGGGGCCAGATCAAGCGCACGGCGCAGCCATTGGCGGGCCTCGACAAGGTAACCGCTTTTGTAGTATGCCCACCCCAGTGAATCGAGGTAAGCGGCGTTCTGCGGGCGCTTGTCGACCGCCTTCCTGCACAGTTCAAGCCCGCGCCTAATATTGGTACCGTTTTCAACGAGCAAGAAACCGAGCCCGTTCATCGCGGTGGTGTTGTCCGGGTCAATATCAAGCGCGTTTTCATACATTTTAACGGCGCGGTCGTAATCGTTCTGCATCCATGCGGCGTAAGCTGTCATCGTATATATCTGAACGGACTTAAAACCGTTTTTCATAAGGCGTTCAAGCTCAAATTCCGCCATACGCGGACGCTCGGTAATCATGTAGATGTATGCAAGTGTAAGCCGGCACTGGCATACGCGCAAAGACGTCGATTCGCCGGTAACAACCTGCTCAAAATACAGTATGGCGTCGTTGTACCGTTCCAGTTTCGTATAGCAGAGCCCCAGGTAGTACGCGATTTCCATCTTTTCAGCCGCTGTAAACGCGGAGGTGTCCACACCTTGAAAGGTTTGAAGCGCGGAGTCCCAGCGCTTCATGTTGTATAGGCGTACCGCGTTTTCAAATTTTTCCGCCATTCGTTTATTGTCCCTCCCTGTTGTAGCGGTTAAAATCTTAATTTTTTTTAACCGTGATGTTTACGAATTATACTTTTTTTTCAGGTGTGAGTACAGTCGGTCGGCCGGCTAGCCGGTTGGCGTGTCCGCGTGTAGCAATTCCAGGTTTCAAAAAACAAGGTCCTAAATCGGCAAGGATATGTATGTAAAAGTTAGGCGGTGGACGAGGTAAGAACCTATTAAGTCCCTGCCCGCGGCCCCCCCCCCCCCCTGTCTGTACTTGACCGGAAATTTCAGGTTTAGCCGTTTCAGGACGGTTCTTTCCCGTCTTTCCCGCACGGGTTTTCGGTTTGGGGCGAAAATGGCGGCTGACGGGGGACGCGGGGGCTATCCCCAGCCGGAGCTTCCTCCGGCTGGGGGCTGATCCTCACCTCAGCCTTCCCCGTCCGGGGGTTATCCCCAGCCGGAGCTTCCTCCAAAAGGGGTCTGACCCTCACCTCAGCCTTCCCAGTCCGGGGGCTGACCCCAGTCGCAGCTTGCTCCGAAAAGGGTCAGCCCCCTCCTCAGCCTCCCCTTTCCGGGGGCTTACCCTAAACGCATCTTCCTCCAAAATGGGTCATCCCCCTCCCGCAGCCTCCCCAGTCCGGGGGCTGACCCCAGTCGCAGCTTCCTCCGAAATGGGTCAGCCCCCACCTCAGGCTCCCCCGTCCGGGGGCTGACCCTAAACGCGGCTTCCCCGAAAGGGGTCAGCCCCCTCCCCTAGCCTCCCCTGTCCGGGGGCTGACCCTAAACGCGGTTTCCCCCGAAAGGGGGCTGACCCGCTCCTCTGGCCCCCCCGAAAGCGGGCTCACCCCGCCCCCACCCTCCCCCCAAATGGGCCAGCCCCCCGCCCACAGCCCCCCCTCCGGGGGTTATCCCCCCCCGGTGCTTACTCCGGCTGGGGTCCGTCAGCGTTTTCCCCGGTAGCGTGGGCAGACTTCCCCCGTATCCGCTTATGTGCGGATCGCACGTGAGAAGTTTTTCGCCGTTTTACCGCCCCTAGGCGGGTTTCCGCAGGCTGGACGGGGCTTGGCCAGGCGGCGAGGCGGAATAGCCGCTTACGCGGTTATTTTCGGAGTTTCGCCAGGCGAAACTCCGGGCATGGCCGGGCGGATTTTCCGTCCGGGGTCTGACCTTGGACGCA
>JAITKQ010000176.1 GCA_031278295.1 Spirochaetaceae bacterium
TTACGCCGTTGCTGCCGTTCTACGTTATGAAGCTTCGCAAGGCGGCGAAGAGTGCAAAGACAGACGGGGAGAAGCGGAGAGTCGAACAAGACTTCAAGGCTCTCGGAGTGAAGCTGAAAGAGGCGATAGAAAGCGATATTGACAGAGGGCGCTTCACGGAAGAGGACATAGTAACGCTGCTGGAAAGGCTTTCCGGTCTTGTAGGGTATGTAGGGCGTGGATACAGAACCATGGAGGTAAAAGAAATGTTAAACAATTCATTGAAAGGCTACGGACAGGTACTTTTGGAGAGAGGCGAGCGGAGAGGCGAGCGGAGAGGCAAACTGGAAGATGCAAAGAATATGCTAAAAGAAGGCTTGCCTATGGAGCTGGCGGCTCGTATAACCGGCATTCCGGCGGACAAAATACTTAAACAGTTGAACACCCCACAAAAATAACTCTCTCCGCCATCCATCCGGTTAGTCTCTGCCCTGTCGTCTTTTAACCGCTAATGAACGCGAATACTGACGCGAATGACCGCTGATACTATTCGCGTTATTGGTATTCATTCGCGCTCATTCGCGGTTTCCAAAACATCAAATCATCCCCCGCTTACAGCCGCGTATGCCTATCGCTTTTTGCGACCTCGACGGCAGAACCCGAACCCCGCCCTCGGTATGCTACCGCGTAGCGGGTTTAAAACCCGCTGGCGGGCGCGTAGCGGCTTTGAAACCCGCTGGCGGGCGGACGATGCTAACATGGCGATACGGATATTCGAGTACGGTTATGCCCACGCCCTACAAAACAAGGAAACAAAGGACGGCGTAATCATATTGCCATACCCCCGCGCCGTTGTGATATACTTGGAAACGGGAGGAGCGACACCCGATGAGTTGACGGTGCGGCTAATATTTCCCGATAGTTCCGAGCATGAGTTCAAAGTAAAGACGTTGAAGCTGCTTGATTACAGCGTTGAGGAATTGTCCGGGCAAGGGCTTACGCCGTTGCTGCCGTTCTACGTTATGAAGCTTCGCAAGGCGGCGAAGAGTGCAAAGACAGACGGGGAGAAGCGGAGAGTCGAACAAGACTTCAAGGCTCTAGGAGTAAAGCTGAAAGAGGCGATAGAAAGCGATATTGACAGAGGGCGTTTCACGGAAGAGGACATAGTAACGCTGCTGGAAAGGCTTTCCGGTCTTGTAGGGTATGTAGGGCGTGGATACAGAACCATGGAGGTAAAAGAAATGTTAAACAATTCAATGAAAGGCTACGGACAGGTGCTTTTAGAGAGAGGCGAGCGGAGAGGCCGTAAAGAAGGTGAGCGGATAGGCAAACTGGAAGATGCAAAGAATATGCTAAAAGAAGGCTTGCCTATAGAGCAGGCGGCGCGTATAACCGGCATTCCAGCGGACAAAATACTTAAACAGTTAAACACACCACAAAAATAACTCTCTCCGCCATCCATCCGGTTAGTCTCCGCAACAGCCGTTTTTTAACCGCTAATGAACGCGAATTACCGCTAATAATATTCGCGCCATTCGCGTCTTCAATTCGCGCCCATTCGCGGTTCCCAAAACATCAAACCAAACGCCGCTTACAGCCGCGTATGCCAAGCGCCCCTTTCGGAGCGACGGCACGGCGTAAACCCCGCCCCCGGTATGCTACCGCGTAGCGGCTTTTAAACCCGCTGGCGGGCTGGTGGGCGCGTAGCGGCTTGTATTCGCGTCTTCAATTCGCGCCATTCGCGGTTTTCAAAACATCAAACCAAACACAGCTTACAGCCGCGTATGCCAAGCGCCCCTTTCGACCCCGACGGCAGAACCCGAAGCCCGCTTTGGGGACGCTACCGCGTAGCGGACTTTAAGCCCACTGGTGGGCGGGCGGGCTATTGATAAGGTCAAATTTAAGGCCTATGATTGGGGAATGATGGAAGTAATGGCATGAACAGGGCGGTTTTTAGGCCTGGAGAGCTGGTTACGGTGAACAAGGCAGTTTCACTTGACGCGCCGTTTGCCGTTGAAGAAGATATGTCCGGGATACGGGAGCCGGAGAATCTGGCACCGGTTTTTGAAGGGCCAACGGCGGATGATCTACGGCGTGAGGCCGAGGACTTCAAGGCCCGGTGGGCCCTTGAAAGGGAAGCCATGCTAAATTCGGCCCGCTCCGAGGCGGAGGTTATCGTTACGGACGCAAAGAAAACGGCGGCGGAAGAGGGGGAGAGGCAAAAAACCGAACTGGAAGCGGCCCGTGCGGCGGCGCAGGCCCAGGCTGACGCGATAATACAAGATGCGAACAACAGGGCGGAGCAGCTTGACGCGGCGGCGGCGGCCAAGTTGGAGGAAGCCTCCGCCAAGGCCGCCGCGCAAGGCTTTGAACAGGGACACAAAGATGGCTATGAGGCCGGCATGACGGAAGTAAAACGCCTGATCACGCGGACTCAACTTATAATGCAACGTATACAGGACAAACGTTTTGAGGTGATAGAGCAGGCGGAACAGGAAATAATCGATCTTGCGATGCTTGTAGCGCGTAAAGTGGTCAAGCTCATATCGGAGAGTCAGAGACAGGTTGTTGTTGAAAATATAAAAGCGGCGCTTGAAAGGATAAAAACAAGCGGGAAGGTCACTGTCAGGGTCAACCTTGCCGATCTTGAAACAGCGACGGAACATTTGGACGAATTTGTCAAACTGATGGAAAGCTCCGGCGGGATACATATCCTTGAAGACTCCGCCGTAGACCAGGGCGGTTGCCGCGTCGAAACGGATTTTGGTGAAATAGACGCCCGCATCGCCGTACAGTTTGCCGAACTTGAATCAAAAATACTGGACTTATCGCCGATCAAAAAGAGCGATGTAGCCGCCGCCGGGTAGGGGCTTGCGGTGAAGAAGTTGTTTGCCAAATACGCGGAGAGCGTAGAGTCGGCCTGTACGGTAAAATGCGTGGGATACGTGTTTCGTGTGCATGGCCTGCTCGTTGAAAGTACGGGGCCGCAGTCCGTGGTTGGCGAAATATGCCGCATTATATCGCGGGGCGAGGAACTTTTGGCCGAGGTTGTCGGCTTGAACGGCTCTACGGTTCAGCTTATGGTGTATGGGGCGACGGAGGGTATAGAGCTAGGCGCCAGGGTGGAGGCTTCGGGAAGCAGCCTTACGATCCCCTGCTCGCCCGCTATGCTTGGGCGCGTACTTGACGCGCTGGGCAGGCCCTTGGACGGCAAGGGCGGTTTCAACATAAATTGCCGGAATCCCGCTATGCGTGAAGCGCCGCCGGCCTTCTCGCGTCCGATCATAAGGGAACGGCTTAGCACCGGAATTCGCGCGGTTGACGGGCTTCTGGCAGTGGGAAAGGGACAGCGTATCGGCATTTTTGCCGGTTCCGGCGTCGGGAAATCGACTTTTCTGGGCATGATTGCGGCAAGCAGCCAGGCGGATGTGAACGTAATTGCGCTTATAGGCGAGCGCGGCAGGGAACTGAACGATTTTATCGTGAACAGCCTAGGCGAGGATGCCATGAAACGTTCCGTCGTAGTCGCCGCAACTGGCGACAAAAGCGCGCTTGAACGGCTGAAAGGCGCGTACACGGCCACCGCGATTGCCGAGTATTTCCGCGATTTGGGCATGAACGTGTTGCTGCTCCTCGATTCCGTAACACGCTTTGCCAGGGCCCAGCGTGAAATCGGGCTTTCCCGCGGGGAGAGCGCGGCGCACCGGGGTTACCCGCCCAGTGTGTTCGACATGCTGCCTAAACTTCTTGAACGGGCAGGCACAAGCGAAAGGGGTACGATTACGGCTTTTTACACGGTACTTGTCGAGGGTGACGACATGGACGAGCCGGTTTCGGACAATGTACGCGCGACACTGGACGCGCACATAGTGCTTTCCCGCCGGCTGGCGTCACGCGGGCACTACCCGGCCGTTGATGTACTGCAAAGCATCTCCCGTCTTTCGGAGGAAGTTTCGGGGGAAGCTACGCGGGCGGCCGTCCGTACCGTAAAAAGGCTGATCGCTGACTACGCCGAGGCGGAGGATGTGATCAACGCTGGTGCCTACAGGCAGGGTTCAAACCCGGACATAGACGCGGCCATCGCAAAGCGTCCGGAAATTGAAGACTTTTTGATTCAGGGTATAGGCGACAGGACCGGGCTGGGGGAAACCCTCACGCGGCTTGGCGGTATAGCGGGCGTAGAGATACCGGATGCGGAACAGGCCGGACCTACGGCTAAACGTGTTTGACTGTGATGAAAAAATTTTCGTTTAGACTGGAAAAAGTTCTTAAACTACGCAGCCACACGGAAAACGACGCCAAGGTGGAGCTGGGACGCGCCGTGTCGGAGCTTTCGCGTATAGAAAGCTGTTTGGACGCGGTTGCCGCCGCACAGAAAAAGACCGGGGGAAACCGTTTTTCAGGCGGAAATTCCATGCCGCGCCTCTGTAATTATGAAAATTACCTGCTACGGCTTGAGGCCGAACGGGAGCAGCTTTTGAAGGAGGCCGCCGCGGCCGCCATTGAGGTGGAACGGGCGCGTGAAGTTTGGGCGGACGCGCGGGCCGGCCTTAAGGTGATGGAAAATTTGAAAGAAAAAAAACATGCGGCCTACCGTAAGGAAAGCCAGGCGGAAGAATAGCCGGAGGGTAGGCAGCTTACGGTAATTTTACCGGTTTATCACTGCCGGGAAAGCCGTCGTGTACGAAACGCGGGGATTAGAGGGGCGCGAAGCGTTCGCGCGTAACGTTCGCGGAGGGAATGGAGGGGGCAACCCAAGGGGCTTGCCTGGCGGAACCCCGCAAAGCCCGATTTCCGGCACGAAGTGCCGGAAATGCGCCCAAATTACCTGAAGAATTTTTGTAAATTTAAAACTACCGGGCAGGTTAAACATGGGCGGGCTGTTTTCCGATAATTTAAGTAAATTCCTGTTTTGGGAAATTGGAGAGGATAAATGCGGGTCATTCCGATAGCGAGCGGGAAAGGCGGGGTGGGAAAATCACTGGCGGCCGCCAACCTGGCTGTGGCCTTTGCCCAGGCCGGAAAACGGGTTGTACTGGCGGATTTGGACCTTGGCGCGTCCAACCTGCATCTTATAATCGGGCATCAAAAGCCCGGCGCGAGTATAGGCGCTTTTCTTAACAACCCCAAAATAGATTTTTCAACACTTGTAGCGGAAACGGACATACCTAAGCTACGCTTTATCCCAGGCGACGCCGAAATTCCCGGGGCGGCAAACCTTAGATCCTCCCAGCGGAATATGCTGGTACGCCGCCTTCTGTCGGTGGACGCCGATATTTTGATACTCGATCTGGGCGCCGGCACACACCAGTCTATACTGGACTTTTTTCTGATGTCGGGACAGGGCATCATCATCAGTTCCCCCGCCGTTACCGCCACGCTCAACGCCTATGTTTTCCTGAAAAACGCGGTTTTCCGCCTGATGTACAACGCTTTTAAGCGTGGCAGCCCCGCATACGACTACCTTGAACAGTTCCGCAAGGAAGGTTCCGGCCCAAAAATGATGTACCTGCCAAAGATGCTGCTCGATATAGCGGATATCGATCCGGATTCTTACCATAAATTCAAAGTGTCGATCGAACGTTTCCGGCCGCGGCTGATCCTGAACATGCTGGATTCGCCCGGCGATGCGGAAGTAGCCATAAAAATTCGCCGTTCCTGCGAAGCGTACCTCGGCCTTAAGCTTGAACATCTTGGCGTGATGTACCGCGATGGAATTCAGGACATAAGCCTTTCCTCCCGTCTTCCGGTGCTGCTGTACAAACCCAACGCGGTGCTGTCCCAAGCCATATACCGCATAGCGGACAAGATTTTGCAGATGCCGGAGGACCCCGTCTCGCTGTCCCTTGTCACCGTTGACGGCAGCTACCAGGAAGCGGCGATGGAAGCCGAGATTGATTTTGAAAGCAAGAAGGAGTATGTCGAAGAATTACTCCATTCAGGGGTACTTTCACAGGGCGATCTTCTTGAGACGGTCAAGACGCAACAAATAGAAATAAACAAGATAAAAAAAGAAAACGCCTTTCTGAAACACAAGCTGTCAAAAGCGGTCAACCAGGGTTTCAAGTTGTAGCCAGGCCGGGCGCCCCTGTACACGCCCTGTATCTTGCGGAAATTAAAAGCGTCAAAAACAGGGCCTTAACGGGTGGTGAATCGTGAGGCCGATCCGTCAACAAGGTTGACGGATCGGCGGTACCGCTACCGGGTTATCGCCGCTACACGTGTGGTCCCGTTTATACGCAGGTAGTTTACCTGGGCGTCGTAATAGTACGGGTTGATGCGCAAGGCCTTGGTAAAATCTTCGGCCGCCCGTACAAAGTCGCCTATGGCGGCGTAGGCAACTCCACGGTTGTTGTACGCGATCGCATATTCAGGGTATATATCTATAGCTTCGGTAAACTTCAAAATGGCCTCGTCGAAACGTCCTGAACTGTTCAGCGTTACGCCATAGTTATTACGATTTTCGGCGCTGCCATCTATAAGCGTTTTACGAAGGGGCGCACCGTACACAGGCTGCCCGTAGACACCCGCGCCGGCCTGGAAAGCTGCCGGCTGCAAAACGTGCCCATAGCCGGACGCCGCAGCTACGCCGGTTTGACGAAACATCCCTACCATACCGGCACGGTAATAGTTTGCCGCGGACGTATTCAAATTTCCAGTATACGTGGCGGCCCGTACCGATCCGTAAGCCGCCTGCTGCACAGGCTGCGCCGCCGCGTAGCCCTGTTGGGCGGACCGCGCCGGCGTGTAGCTCTGTTGCTGCACGGGCACCGCCGCGTAGCCCTGTTGAGCGGGCCGCGCCGGCGTGTTGCTTTGCTGCTGCACGGGATACGACTGTGCGTAGGCCGGCGAAACTGTACCGGTATCGGCTAAATTCAAGACTCCAAGTTTTTCGTTCAGGTTGCTAATGTTATGCCTAGCCTCCGCCGAATCAGGATTCAGCCACAAGGCATGTTCATAGTCGGCGCGTGCGGCGGTATAGTCCCCGCACTTTTCATAAATAATACCGCGTGAATTGTAGGCCTGCGGATCATCAGGAGTCAGCGATACTATCAGATTCAAGTCCTCCAAGGCTCCGGCATTATCACCCGTTGCCAATTTCCAACGCGCCCGTTCGTAGTAGTAGTCTTTGTTGTGAGTTTGTGCGCCGGCGCTTAAAGAAGCCAGCGCGGTAAACGCAATAACCAATAGTATAAATTTTGCCCCAAGTGTATTGTTATTCATTTTTCCCTCCCGTGAATAATAAAATACTGTAAAGAAGTGTAGCAGAGAAAAAAAATCATGACAAGGCGGGCGCGTTGCGGCAGCAGGAGGGAACGGGGGCCGTGGTTCCCCCTCAGGTACTGAGCGCCCTTTCCGCCTCCCGCAAATCGGCGTGATAGTTTATATTAAAGAACATGTCGCGGCATCCGGAAAACTGTTTTAGCTCGTCCTCCCGGATAACGCAAAGACGCAGTTTTTTTAGCACAGGCAGGATTTTGTAAACGCCCTTTTTTAACATGCCGTGAACGGGTTCAATGCAGGACTTTCCCCACAGAGCGTTGAACGGCTCAAGAAAATCCCCGTTCCGTGCCACGCAGGCGTCGTAAGGGCCGCCTTCCATCTTATTTTTTATAAAAGCGATGTAACCGGGCGATACGAAAGGCATATCGCAGGCAATCACATACAGGTATTCACTGTTACAGTACCGCAGCCCCTGGTATATGCCGGCAAGCGGCCCTGAGCCTATACCGTCAGGCAGCACGGTTACATTTTCATGTTCAAATTCATTGTTTGAAGAAACAATGATTTGATCAAAAATATTACCCAGCCTTGTAACAAGTTCTGCCATCACGCTGCCGCCGTTCAGCGCCAGCTTTTTTTTGTCGTAACCGATGCGCGTCCCCTTTCCGCCGGCAAGTATCAACGCGCTGCCAAAGACCGGTTTTTCCCCAGGCTGTTCCATACAATCATCCCATTGCCATTTAAGCGGACCGGCCATAGTCAGGGCTTGGCTTCCCCCCCCCCCCCCCCTAGCGTGTCAAAAAATCTATGCTTGGCAACGCGGTCCTGGAGGCGGCGGCAGCCTGGTTTTCGGCCTTGATCGCGGCAAACACCTCTTCACGGTACACCTTTACAGACTTGGGCGCGTCCACGCCGATACGCACCTGATCGCCGCGGACCTCTATAACGGAAATCGTTATGCCGTCGCCTATGATTATCTTTTCGTTCGTTTTACGGGTTAGAATCAGCATGAGGCCTTCTTTGCCGCAGCGTCCCCGTCATTTTGGGAAAGTTCGGCCATAACGTTGTGCCTGGTTTTCCATCGCGGGTCGTTTAAAATCAACTGCTTACCCATGCGGGTATCGCGGTTTATCACCACCGGGCCCTGCAAGTTGGCGGTCATGGGGCCTCCGTCCGCCGGTACAGTTACGATCGAAAACACGAGCGCCGCTTCCGGCGAGGACAGCCCTATGTCGGATAGCTCATCATCCCCCAAATCGAGTTCATAATCCGGCCTGAACAGGAAGGGGCTTATCATTATGAAGGCTACCCCAACGCTTTCGGTAGACTGAAGCCAAAAAAACGGCTGCTGTTCCGCGTCAAGCATCACGTAATCTTTTACCGACTCAAACCCGAAAAGGCCGGAAGGAAACAGTATCTTTTGCCTTTCGCTCACATCTATAGGCCCGTAAGCCTTGGTAACAACTTTCAAACCATATCTCCATCAATTACCTAAGAAAATCCAGCAGGGTAGGCGGGATTATCCTCGCCGCCGTCTGGAGGGCGGCCCTGTGCGCCATATCCAGCATGTTGAATTCTACGGACGCGCTTGCAAGATCAAGGCCGGCCTCACGGCTTAGACTTTCCGTAACATTGGGGATTTCCATGTTGATCCTTCCCCATGTAGCCTCCACCCGCTCTGCCCGGCTGCCCATGTCCGCTATACGTGTTTGCAGGTTACCCAAAGCCTGATCCACGCCGCCCAAACCCTGGCCGCCGATAAACTGTTGATCGCCTGTCAGCATCGCGTCACGAAGCGAGATCACCACGTCAAACAGCGATCCGCCCGACACACGCGCGCCGGCGGCCCAGTTGGGCGCCCCCTGCTCCGAGTTTCCACGGATCAGCCCCAACTCCCGCAACACGCCAGCCCCGCCCTCCGCGTCCTCCATCCGTATCAGGTGCGCTTCCGTGCCTTCAAGCACGATGCCGCGGGTCTCCGGGTCTATGTACGCCTTGACGGGCGCCGCCGAGTCGTTGATCTTTGCCGCAACCGTGCGCACGTTATCCCCGGAGTTCAGCGGTATCTCAACCCCGTCAATAAATACCGATGTTTCGGCGGGCACGGCGTACTCGCTTGCGTCAACGGAGGACGCTACTATCATCTTTTCTGCCCAGAACGCCTCGCCGCCCCCTATATCGAGCTTGCTGTACGTCCCGTCGCTGATTTCAACGCGCCGTTCCGCCCCCGCGCCGCGGTACTCCACCCGCACAGGCGATTCCCGGCCAAGCCCGTCAACCGTGCCGAGGGAAATTCTAAACGGCATCGTAAACGCCTTGTCCCCGGCAAACAGGTACTTGCCGTCCTTGCCGGTTGAATTGGCGATGGCCGAGAGTTCCTTCAACAACTCGTTCACCTCCACCCCCATCTTGGCGGTATCCTCCCGTGTGTAAACGCCGTTGGCGCCCTGCACGGCAAGCTCGCGCACCCGCTGCATGATGTCATTCGCCTGCCGCATATAGCCGTCCACAAATTCATAATGTTCCCGCGCGTCAAGCGTATTCTTTTCAAAGCGCTCAAGCCTTGTTATGAACGAGCTGTACCTCACCGCGTGGGACGCCGCCAGCGGATCGTCCCGCAGCTCCCGTATCCTGCTCTGATTCGCGATCTTTCCCTGAATCGCGGAAAGCTCCTCCTCCTTCCGCCGCAACCTGTACTGCATATCATCGTTGGGCATATTTGTAGATATCCTGAACATTTTCATACCTCCGGCACCTACGCGGAACATCGCGGCAAGCGCCCTACTATCATTATCGGCATAATTTCCGCCCGGCAGCGGCTTTACAAGGCAGGCGGCCTAGCCCCCGTTAGCGAATTTCGGCGGGGTCAGCATCGCATTAAAAAGGGGGGCGCATTTTCCGGACCAGCGTCGGCACACAGCCGCCCAAGCTCCGCGCCCCCCTACGCCCGCACACGGTTGCGGGCTACCCCCCATACATGGAAAACCGTCTGTGAAAAAGCCTTACAAACGCAAGGAAGCCGGGCAAGCAAAACCTGTCTTCCCAAAACTAAAGTTTTGCGGCAGCCGCGCTTGTCCCGGAGAATTTATACAAGCGCCGGAGGCCGCCCTACCTCAGCCTGAACGCGATCGGTATCGCTATCCGGGCCGGGGCGGGGGGCCTGGGGAAGGGGGACGCGGCGTATACGGTCCCGACAGCCGCTTCGTCCAGCATGGCGTGACCGCTGCTTTTCAGCACCGTTACGGCGCCGACACGTCCGTCTTCATGGATCGTAAAGGACAACTCGACCACCCCCTGGATACCCGCCTTCCGCGCCGTGGCAGGGTAGACCAGCCTGTCCCGAATCCGCCGCTGGATGTAGCGGTAGTTATGTTTGACGTATTCTAAAGTTTGGGCGGCCCTTTCCCCGCCCCCTTTCGGGACCCCGAAAGGGGCCCCTTCCGGGACCCCGAAAGGGCCCCTTTCGGGCCGGACGGCGCTTCCCACCAGTACGGGGGCAGGCTCCGCCCCGGCCTCAATTTCAGCCTGATTTTCGGCGCTTTCCTCGTCCTCGATGTACAGTTCCGCCGGCTCATGTTCGGTTACGAGGAGAGTCTCTAGCGGCTGTGGGGCAGGCGGGGAGGCCCTGGGAGGAGCCGGGGCGGCGGGCTCAAGCTCCGCGATGTTGACGAGGGAAAAGGCTTCCTCCCGCTCATTCAGGGGGATGCTTGCGGAGCTTGAGGCCTTTACCGAAATGAATAGGAGAAGGCCGGCGTGAAAACATACTGAAAAGCCCAGTGTAAGGGAAAGCAGGGCGGGCTTCTTCATTTATACTTCACGGTCAGCATCAGGTTAAGACTCCGGCCCCCTTGAGGAGAATACCGTCTTATTTCATAGTACGTATCGAAAATATTGTCAAGCTCCGCGGAGAGCGAAACATAGTCCCTCCATAAGACGCTGACTTTGAGGCTTACGAGAAGGTACGCATCCAGGGATTCGCTTCCTTCCGTGTCCGCGTACCGTGATCCGACGTACACAAGGCGGGGAATTACCGAAAGAAAGGCGAGCGGCTTTATCACCGCGTACCCGCTAAAGGTAAGCGGCGGATAGTAGTTAAGGACTTTAATACCGCCCTGGCTGTGCTTGATCTTATACTTGTTCAGCGAAAAGGCCAAACCCACCGTAAGCCAATCCCGAAACGTAAAATCCGGTGCCAGTTCAAAGCCCCAAAAATTTATGCCGTCCAGATTCCGGGAATAATCCACGGAGGCGCTAGGGTAGTGCGGGTTTGGCAGTTCAACGCTTACGATCTTGCCTGTCATCACGCTGTAGTATAGGGCGGCGTTCAGACCCAAACCAAAAACAGATTCGCCGCCGCCAAGGTAGCCCCGGTAGCCAAGCTCAAAGTGATTCGCCTTTTCCGGCCCTAGGTAGGGATTCGGCAGGGTTGAACCGAAACGGGTTGAATAGCGCTGGGCCATGGTGGGGAAGTGGTTCTTCCGTGCGTAAGTGAGCCTGAGTTCGTGGCCCGGCGTTTCCGCCTTTCCAAAAGGAAGCCGGTAAAAAGCGCCGAGCTGCCAGGTATAGAGGAACATATTCCGGCTACGCACAACAAAATAGTCCGCCCCAAGGAGCTTGTTGTACTCGTTTTCATCGTTCCAGTATTCCAGCGGGACGAGCGCGTCAAATCCGAGACCCGCTTTGAGGGTGAGGGGGTACCAGGGGTTCACCGTGTATTCGGCGCCGAGGGACCAGGTATCCTCGTTTACATGCATCTCTTCGCTAAGCTCATCTTCGTTGGTGATGCTGCCCCGCAGCCCCCTGTGGTCTTCTTTCTTGTAAGTCAGCGCTGCCTGTACCGCGTTCCAGGAGTTTATTTCCCAGCCTCCCGTGAAGCGTCCGCCCAGGCTGTACTCGTCGTAATCCGAATGGGGGGCGTGGATGCCAAGCTCGAAGGCCCTGTAATTGTAGTACTCATCCAGCCGGTTGTCGTACTTGTCAAAGTAGAACAGGCCGTCCGCCGAAAACACACCCGTATCCCAGGCGCCATTCAGCGAGACGCTGTACCGCTTCCATACCGGCCAGTCCCAGATCGCGTAATCCTTGATGTCCACATCCGGCGGGGAAAGCCCCTTGTCCGCGTACTGGTACACGTAGGTAACCCGGATGTCCAAATCCTCCACCGGGGTGAGTCCGGCGATGAGGGTAAGTTTTAAGTCTTTGGAGTCTGACCAGAGCCGCTCACCCTTTTCCTGCGGATTCTGCGGGGACGGCTCAAAACTGCCGGGAAGCCTGAAGTGATCCACATCCCGGTACTGAAGCACCCCTTTTCCGTAGAAAAGGGGCTGTTTGCTTCCCGCCTCAAGGACATGGGTGGAGTCGGCGTACTTAAAAACGCTATCCAGGCTAAAACCGGTTTTTAGCGAAAGTTCCAAAGGCGCCTTCGGTTTGGCGCTTCGCAACAGGATCGCGCCCCCCAGCGCGTTTGCCCCCAAAAGCTCCGAGCCGTAGCCTTTGGCTATCTCAACGCTCTCCAGATCACCGGTGAGGAGACGGGCGCTGTCCCCTTCTCCCCGGTAGGGGTTGGCCAACGGAATTCCGTCAACATAGATCGGTACGCTGTCCGCCCCGTAGCCGCGGACGGTAAAGCCGGAATCGTTCCGCCTGCCCCCGCCGGACAGGATCACACCCGGAATGTACCGCAAGGCCTCCCAGAGATCCGAGGCCCCGTCCCGGTCCAACTCCTCACGGGTGATAAGCTCCGGGGTATCCCTGTCCGCGTTCACCTCCGCTTCCGGCAGGACGAATATTTCGTCGTCCGGGGAGGCTTCGGCGGGCTCGCCCCCGGACGCCGCCCCTTCATGGGCGTCCGCGGCCTGTACAGCCAGGAAAAGGAGGGACAAGAAGGCGGCGCGGCATCCCGTCATCGTTCCGTCAGGGTTTGATCAAGCTGCCGGGAACCCAGGGGGCCGGCAGCGGTACGCCGCCCTCTACCTTGATACGGCCGTCCAGTTTCGGCGTGACTATGCCCTGATCGTAGATGTACTCCGCCACGCCGTGCCAGAACGGGGTGTCAATAACCCTTTTGTCCTTTCCCGCCGTACTCAACAGCACAAAATACTCCCCTGATGCAAGGTAGTCGGTGGTGCAGATACGGTAGCTTTTGCCGTTGTCAATAGCCTGGCCGTTGATAGTAAGGCCGCTTTCCGTGTCGATAAAACCGTGGTAGTAGGGTTCGGCATCATCGTAGCTTATCCCGACGGGGTACTGATCGAGTGTAGGCGGCTTGTAATACCTTAGGGTGTACCTCAGCTCCTTTGACACCACGCCGAAGAAACCGGTGTTGTGCGGGCCGCCCCTGCCGGTATGCACGACGCCGGAAACATCGCCCGGTTCCGTATAGCTTTTTTTACCCTCTGTGTCGTTAAAAAACTGTTTAAGTTCCGCGCCGGTCAGCGTGAGGAGCATGAATTTGTCCTTACGGCTGTCCGGCTGCACTATGCTGGAAATTCCGCCCACGGTAACGGTTCCGGCTGTGAGGGCGTTGTCTATGTAGCCGCCGTTTAAGAACACAAAGTCGATATTTTCGCTTGGGTACTTTTTCCTGATATACCAGGCCGCGCCGTCCGTAAACAGGTTGCCCAGCGAGGTTTCCTGCACACGGGTCAGGCGGTCCGTGTTGGGCCTGCCTTCCGGGAAGAAGACGCTTGACTGGAGGTCCTGGGCGAATACGTACTCCGCCGACGCCAGCCCAAGCGTAAACTGTAGGTTGCTGAAATTGATCGGGTCTTTTGCGAGGGGCTCCCCTGATGCGGACTGGCTGGGGCTGGCTGATACTCCCTTTGAATTCGACGATTTAACCCAGACATAGTACAGGGTGTTGTTGGCAAGACCGGTGAGGTCCGCGCTTACAGTGGGCGCGCCGGCGGGAATCGTTTGCCCGAATTCCGTTGCCCCGGAGAAATCGTCGCTTGTTCCGTAGTAGAGTTTATAGGCGGGAACCCCGGAAACCTGATCCCAGGTGAGTGTGAGCTTCCCGTCCCCCGGTGTAACCGTTAGGCTGGCGGGCGGGGAGGCGGGTACCGCATTGGCTGCCGCCGGCGCTCCGGCGCTCGTTGAGTAAGCGGGGGACTCCCCTGCCGTGTTCCGCGCCCTGACCCAGACTCTGTAGTTCGTACCGTTGCTTAGCCCGTGGATCACCGCGCCGGCCTCCGGCACGGTCAGCATCGTCTCCGCCGTTTCGTCGGGCGGCGTATCGCCTGAACCGTCGGCCTGGTGGTACACCTCGTAGGTAAAGGCGTCCTCGACCTTGGCCCAGGTTACTTCAAGCATCCCCTCTCCCGCGGTGACTGTCAAAGCGCCGGGTGTTGCGGGGGGCGGGATCGGAATCCCGTAAGTTATCGGGCTAAAGTCCGATCGTCCCAGCCCGGTGTAAACGGCCTTTACCCAAACGTAGTAAGTCTGATGGTTTACAAGTTCAGTAATGGTCGAGCTTACCAGGTTGGATGCGTTTGATTCGACATCCCCCCATTTTGCCGCGCTCCCCGGATCGGCGGCGGTTCCAAAGTACACCTCGTAGTCCGGTATGATCCCTTGGGCGGGGGCGATCTTGGACCACTGCAAGACCAGACTTTCGTTCCTCGCCGTTACCTGAATCGAGCGGGGCCCGGCCAGCGGCAGCGTATAGTCCGGGTCGCTGCCGGTCTCGCAGGACAAACAAAACGCCGCCAGAACTAACAAAACCGCGCAAAAGATACCGTTTACAACGGAACGGCTCCCGGCATACGAGGTGTTTTTCATGCGTTTACTCCGGTACCGAGAAGGCTATTTTACCGGATACGCCAACCATTACGAATTTTCCGGCGCCGTAGGCGATACCCTGAATAGCTACAGTACCACTATTGAATTTCGTATCGGCTATGGCCGTCCAGCTTGCGCCGTTGTCTGTAGAGTAGGAAGCGGAACCATTGCTGTCGCCCACAAGGAAAACCCCCGCGCCGTAACCGATATAGGTGTAGTTGTTTTGAGCGGTGAGTTTTAGATCTCCTGTCTGCTCCCATGTCCCACCATCGGAAGATGTCACCCCTATATTGGTACCGCTTGACGGTCCGCCTACCGCAATGAAGATCCCGTTTCCGAATGCCACCTGATTGATGACATCACTACTATTTGTTCCAAATAATTTCATCCCTGTATCAGTCCACGCGTCCAAGTCGTCCGGGGCGGCGTATAAAATTTTGCCCTTCATGCCCGTGGCAACCAGTTTGGCGTTTCCAAACGCAAGGCCGTTGATCCAGTTAATCTCTGTGGAACTTTGGTCGGACACCAGAGTCACATTCGCCAATGTAGTCCCGGCAAGAATCTTTCCTCCCTGCCCTCCGAATATATACTTGCCTCCGGCGTACGCGGCGCCGACTACCCCGGTAGGAGCGTCAGTACGGGCTTGGATCCACGCTTTGCCATTCGTTGAGCTTATCCATTTCCCATTGTTGTTGACACCGCCGGAACCCTCGAAAATAACAAACCCGCCGTTTAAAAAAGCGGTAAATTGTTTTTTGTTATTGGTCATGAGGGCCTGATAGCCTGAATCTGCCTCTTCCCAGGTTTCCCCGTCCGCGGACCAGTATACATGGTTGGAGTTCTCGTTACCTGTACTCCGGGTAGAGGCCACAAAGACCTCGTTGCCATAGGCGATACCCGTAAAACCGTCCGCCAGCCCCGATATGGACACATCGGTCCATGTTATGGGAACCTTGGTAGCTCCGGACCCCGGCTCCGTATCAGCCGGGCATCCTGTAAATGTCAGGGCGGCGAGTAATAATGCGAGGCACGCCCCCCCCCCCCCCTGTTTTTTCGTCATAATCATAATATCCTCCTTCAAAGATAATCTTGGTACAGTATAGCGTTTTGCTTCCGAATTGTCAAGTAAAATAATTCGTTTTTCAAAACAACTTGGGCCCGGCGGCAAAGTCAAAAATTCGGGAAACGCCGCGAATGTATAGCGGGCCGGACAGGGGCCTGCGGTACCTTTACACGTACAGGTTTTTATGCCAGCCTAGTTATCAGGAGTAGCTTATGCGTAATGTCTTTGTTTTTGTTGTTTTACTGTCCGCATACTGCCTGTACGGGCAGAGCGCCGATGACATCGTCAAGTCGTCCCGGGACAGGATAAAGTCCGATACGGTACAATCGCAGTCAACGATGGTTTTGACAGCCAGGAACGGTTCCAAAAGCGAGCGTACCATTAAGCAGTATTCAAAGGACGGGCCAAACGGCAACCGCACCATTGTGGAATTTCTAAGCCCCGCAACGATAAAAGGCACACGCTTTCTTACGATGCAAAACAAGGACGGCGGCGATGACCGCTGGATATACCTGCCTGAACTGAACAGAGTCCGGCGTATAGCGTCGCAGGAAGGCGGTAAAAGTTTTATGGGCACCGATTTGTCTTACGACGATATTTCGTCCACGGATCGTGAGGCCGGCAAGGATACGCACAGGATTTTACGGGAAGAAACCCTGAACGGCAACGCCTGTTATGTGATCGAATCTGTACCAAAAGACAAGTCGTACCAGTACGGCAGGATGATTTCGTGGATAGATAAAAATAATTATGTAAATCATAAACTGGAATTGTACGACAGGAAAGGCGTTTTGGTTAAACGTTATGAAATTCTGGAATTAAAGGATGTTCAGGGGCGGCTGTCCCCGTGGGTCTCAAAAATGACAAGTCTTAACGCAAATACATCCACGACGGTGAGTATCTTACAGCTGGTGTACGATAAAGCCCTCCCCGACAACGTGTTTACGACAAACTACCTTGAAACAGGCAAGGCAAACTAAGGGCTTTATTACCGCGGCGCGGCGGCTGCTTTTTTTTGCGCTGTTTTCGCTGCTCTGTTCCGCCGCCGCGCTCTATGTCTTGGGCAACAGGCGGAATTTTGCGGAAAGAACCCAAATCTTTTTGCTCAACGTGATCCTGTATGCGGGGCTGTTTCCTGCCGTCTATATCCTGTTTGACTTTGTTCTTGCCGCGGGGCCCGCACTGCTGAAGCATAAACAAGGTATCCCGTTAAAATCGTTTGTCCTTTTGGTATTCGGGTTTGCCGCTTTTATTTTTTCCGGCCTTGCCGCCGCAATCCTGGTTTTGACGGGATACGCCGCGTGAAAAGGCTATTCGCGCTACGGGGCGCGGCGCGGTGCGTGAATAGTGAAGACGATATCGTTGAACAGGTTTCCGCCATGTACGACGATATTCTTTTTCAGAACAGCATCACGGAAACGGATATAGTATCGCTGCAATTTTCCGTTACCGCCGATATTGACGCGGCAAACCCGGCGGCCGCGCTACGCAAATCGGGCCGGGCCGCAAACCTGGCCTTGTTTGCCGTCCAGGAAGCCGCCTCACGGGACAGCCTGCCGCGCACCATACGCTGCCTGCTCCACTGCTACATGGACGCCGCCGCCGCCCCGCGCCACGTCTACCGTAACGGCGCCGAAATTCTGCGCCCCGAAAGGGGCCCCGACAGGGCCCCTTTCGGGCCGGGCGGCGCTTAAAACGCCGCCCGGTAAGCCATCCCTTGTACGGGGCGCCCCCTGTCCTCAGGCTTCACTCCGGTTGCGGGGATTACGCATGTGCCGCTATCCGCTGAAGAGGGCGCGTAACTTGCAAGGCAGCCAAGCGGCAAGCCGCCGTAAACAACAACGCCGTACCATCGCGGATGGTACGGCGTTGTTTCCGCTAATTAAACCCGTATAGGCTGTTAAGAAGAGCTTGCTTCACGAATTGCCATACGCGTCCCAAGCCGCTGTATCCTCCTCGGTTACCCCCGCTTTAAAGTCGGATATAATCATACGGTAGTAAGGGTAGATACTCCAAATAACGGGCGCATAGAATTCTATCGAAGCGGGACAATGATTGACATCATAAATTACCGCTATCTTAGCGTTGGGAATCACGCCTCTTTCGTACCTTTCCCGCATAAGATCGAGTTCTTTTTCCAGGTAGTCGTAAACCACGTTTACCGTATTCAGCCTCCCAACGATACCTATCCCGATCAACTTTTCAAAAACATGCTCCGGTTCCCCCTCCGGTAAAGGCTTATCCGGCTGCCATCCATGATAGTTGTCCCAGCTATACGCGGCCCTTACCTTACCGTCTTTGACGACATATTTAGCTTTGTCGGACATCCCCACGTAGTCCCGGCCCTCCATCACAAAAACATAAT
>JAITKQ010000177.1 GCA_031278295.1 Spirochaetaceae bacterium
CCGGTAATTTTTTTTATCTTCCACATATTGAACAGGGCTTCCACAAATATCTTTTTTGACATCTTTGATCTGCCCAGTTTTCTGTCAACAAAGGTTATCGGTATTTCTTTTACGCGACAGCCCGCCGAGTACGCGCGGAATTTCATCTCGACCTGAAACGAATAACCTTTGGAGATGATGCCGGACAGATCTATTTTTTCAAGTGCGTTTTTTGTCCACATGTTGAATCCGCCGGTCAAGTCTCTGATGGTACAACCCAAAACAAGGCGGGCGTACAGTGATCCGCCCTTAGAGATAAAATTGCGCAGGGCCGACCATCCTTCAACGCCGCCGCCTGAAACGTTGCGTGAGCCTATCACCACATCGTGCCTTTCTATCTCTTTTAACATCGTGGGAATATACGACGGGTTGTGCGAAAAATCGGCGTCCATTTCGAGGAATACGTCGTACCCGCGGCCTAAACCCCAGTCAAACGCGGCAAGGTAGGCCGTGCCAAGTCCCTGCTTTCCGGAGCGTTTAAGTAGGTACAGACGCTCCGGGTACTGCGCCGTGAGCTTTTCGACAATGCCCGCCGTACCGTCCGGCGAATTATCGTCGACCACAAGGACAGCCCCCCCACCCCCCTCCCCGCCTGCTGCTACGTTTCCGTTGTCAGTGGCGGATTGAAGGCTTTCGAATACGGCTTTTATGAATCTTTCTATGTTTTCAGCTTCGTTGTATGTCGGTATCGCTATTAGTAATTTCATTTAACGTTGTATACGGGCCGAGCCCCCCTTCGCAAACGCTTCCACCTGGTCCAAACCGGCCATCGTCGTGTCGCCGGGCGTCGTTGTAAGCAACGCACCGTGCGCCCAGCCGAGCCGGAGGCTTTCTTCCGGACTCTTGCCGGATAACAGGCCGTAAAACAGGCCGCCGGCAAAACCGTCTCCACCGCCAACCCGATCGTAAACGTCAAGCTCGCAGACGGGGGACGTGTAGGTCTTGCCGTCCAGCCACAGCACGGCGCCCCACGAATGGCGGTTTGTCGAATGAACCTCACGCAGGGTTGTAGCCACCGCCTTTATGTTCGGAAAATCTTTTACAACAAGCTCTATCATGCCGAAAAATGTTGACGGGTCAAGTTTTCCCTTCGAAACGACATCCGGACCCGGCAAGCCAAGCCCTTTCTGCAAGTCCTCCTCGTTGCCTACCAGTACGTCCACATGCCGCGTTATCTCACGCAGGGTTTTGGCCGCCTTATCCTCGGCTGCCGCCGCCGAAAGCCCCGCTTCCGCCGCCGCGACCGCCCAGAGTTTGGCGCGGTAATTCAGATCAAACGAAACTACGGCGCCCGCCTCCTTTGCCGCCTTGGCCCCTTCAATTATCAGTTGGGCCGTGCTGTCGGAAAGCGACGCAAAGATCCCGCCGGAATGAAACCATCGCGCACAGGGGCTGCCGCTCGCGCCGATTATCGTCTTCCAGTCGAAGCTGCCGGGCCCAAGCCGGGCCGCCGCCTCGTTTGAGCGGTTGTAGAACACCACCGGGGCGCGGACTCCGTGCCCCTCGTCGCTCCAAACGATGGCCATGTTGGGGCCGCGCACGCCGTCCGATTCAAAATGCTTGTAGTAAGGTTTTACCCCCGTCCAGCGCACGGAATGGTCGATCCGCTTGCCGATGGGGTTGTTCACCATCGCGCTGGCTACCGCCGTGTCCAGGCCGAAGCAGTTTGAAAGATTCGCCGCCACGTTGAATTCGCCGCCAGACACCACAAGCTTGTACTCGCTTGCCTCGGCAAAGGGCACAACGCCTGGGTTGAGCCTGGTGACCAGTGCACCCAGAGCCAATAGATCGTGAGTGCCCGCCTGTTTTTGCGGAATAACTAAATTTGCCATAACTTTCTCCTAAACATTGTATGTTGACGAACTCGTCGAGCCGCCGCGTCCTGTCCAATTTGTATGAAAAAAATCACCGCGCTTTCTATCGGTGCGCTCGTAGGTATGCGCCCCGAAGTAGTCCCGCTGGGCCTGTAGTAGATTCGCAGGCAGACGCTCGCTCCGGTAGGCGTCAAAGTAAGAAAGGGCGCTTGTCAGGGCCGGGGCCGGTATGCCGTTCAGTACCGCCGCCGCCGCGACGCGCCGTAGCGCCCCCTCAGAGCCATTGATGATCGACGCAAAGAAGGGATCGAGCAAAAGATTTTCCAGATCGCCGTTCTTTTCATACGCCTCTTTTATCTTGCCCAGGAACACGGAACGTATTATGCATCCGCCCCGCCACATCAGCGCTATCCCGCCATAGTTCAGCTTCCAGCCGTGTTCTCTGGCCGCCTCGCGCATCAGCAGAAAGCCTTGCGCGTAAGAAATAAGCTTTGCCGCGTACAGCGCCTTTTCCAGGTCTTCAATAAAGCCTTCCCTGTCCGCCGGCGCGTTTGTCCCGGGCGCGTGAAACACCCTGGACGCCTTTACCCGCTCGTCCTTTGCCGCCGAAAGGCAGCGGCTAAAAACCGCCTCGACAATCAGGGTGAGTGGTACGCCCGCCTCAAGCGCCGCTATGCCCGTCCATTTTCCCGTGCCCTTCTGCCCGGCAGTGTCGAGAATCTTCTCCACCAAAGGCTGGCCGTCCTCATCGTTAAAGCCAAGAATGTCCCGTGTAATTTCTATAAGGTAGGAGCAGAGCCTGCCTTTGTTCCACCGATCAAACACATCCCGCATTTCGGGGTAAGAAAGGCCGGACAGGTCCTTTAAGATATGGTACACTTCGCAGATAAGTTGCATATCCCCGTACTCGATGCCGTTATGCACCATTTTGACAAAATGCCCCGCCCCGTTTTCGCCGACCCAGTCACAGCATGGATTCCCATCCGTCTGCGCCGCAATCTTCTGTAAAACGGGTTTAACAAGCGGCCACGCGGCGGCGGAACCGCCGGGCATTATGCTGGGGCCGCGTAAGGCCCCTTCCTCCCCGCCGGAAACGCCGGCGCCTATATACAAAAAGCCCTTCGACTCGGCAAGGGCGCAACGCCGCGCCGTATCCTGGTAGTTGGAGTTGCCGCCGTCAATGATCACATCACCGCTTTCCAGCGCATCAAAAAGCCGCTCTATCGTTTCATCAACCGCCGCGCCTGCCTTCACCATGATGAATACCTTGCGCGGCTTCTTGAGGGCCGCAATAAACGAGGCAATATCCTTGTGCCCCGAAATCCGTTTCCCCGCACCCCTGCCGCCGGTGAATCTATCAACACGCGCCGCAGTACGGTTGTACACGGCTACCGTAAATCCCTTGCTTTCCATGTTCAGCACCAGGTTTTCACCCATTACCGCAAGCCCTACTAGCCCGATATCCGCATCAGCCATTGTCCCTCCGCCTTTATCCGTAGTGGCGTCCCACCCTGCACGGGGTGCCCGGAATCGGTAACGCCAGCAAAATTGATGGTAGACGGGTTTGCCTAAAACAGCCCGTATATTCACCTGACAAATAGAATTTGACAGGTTGATAGTATATCTTTTGGTGAATATTTTGCCAATCCCCGCCCCGCCCGCCAGCGGGCCCCACATCCGCTACGCGGTAGCGTCCCGAAGGCGGGTTTTACGCCGTGCCCTCGGGTCCGAAAGGGGCGGTAGGCATTCGCGGCTGTAGGCCCGCCAGCGGGTTTAAAGTCCGCTACGCGGTAGCGTCCCCAACGCGGGCTTCGGGTTCTGCCGTCGGGGTCGAAAAGGGCGCTTGGCATACGCGGCTGTAAGCTGTGTTTGGTTTGATGTTTTGGGAACCGCGAATGGCGCGAATTGAAGACGCGAATACAAGCCGCTACGCGCCCGCCAGCCCGCCAGCGGGTTTAAAAGCCGCTACGCGGTAGCATACCGGGGGCGGGGTTTACGCCGTGCCGTCGCTCCGAAAAGGGCGCTGGCATACGCGGCTGTAAGCGGCGTTTGGTTTGATGTTTTGGGAACCGCGAATGGCGCGAATTGAAGACGCGAATGGCGCGAATATTATTAGCGGTAATTCGCGTTCATTAGCGGTCAAAAGACGGCTGTTGCGGGGGGTGATTTGATGTTTTTGGGCGCATTTCCGGCACTTCGTGCCGGAAACCGGGCTTTGCGGGGTTCCGCAAGGCAACCCCCTTGGGTTGCCCCTCCATTCCCTCCGCGAAACGTTCGCGCGAACGCTTCGCGCCCCTCCAATCCCCGCGTTTCGTACACGACGGCTTTTTCGCCAATGATGGACCGGTAATGTAAAATTACCGGGGCAGGCGGCGGGCATTCAGACAGGTATGCGGGAATTCAAAATTTTTAAAATCCAGGCTTCAACTGTATGAAATATCAGACAAATTTACGGAAAAAATGCCCGCATGTATTTTTTAGGTTTGACTGTTAAAAGCTTTAAACTTTGAATTCCTTAGGACAGACAACGCGCGGCCTTGACGTTTGCGGGGTATTTTTAATACGATTGTTTAATGGCTGATATTTTATTTTTATCTGATGATGAATTTGAAGGGTACCGCAAACTGATCTATACTGAAAGCGGTATACACTTTACGCAAACGAACCGGTCGATACTGGAAGGACGGCTGAAAGAGCGGTTGCGGCAAAGCGGCATACAGACCGCGAAACTTTACTTGAATAAAATCAGTGGCAATAAAGATGAAATGAAAGTCTTTCTTGATGCTATAACCACGAATCTTACACGGTTTTTCCGTAATCAGCCGCATTTTGACGCGATGGAATATTTTGTGCTGCCGGAAATACTCGCGTTGAAAAAGCCGGCGGGCGATTTTACCGTCAGAATCTGGAGCGCGGGCTGCTCCACCGGGGAAGAACCGTATACCATTGCCATGCTTTTAAGTGAAAAGTTGCCCTCAAACTTCAAATTCGAGATTGTCGCCAGCGATTTGAGTTTAAAATGCCTTATGACGGCAAAAGAAGGGTTTTACGACAAGACCCGCGTCGTCGGTATACCGGATACCTACCTAAAAAAGTACTTCGATCACAGTGAAAGCGGCTACAGGGTAAAAGATGTTCTCAGAGCAAGAATCCGTTTTGACTATCATAACCTCAAAAACGCCTCACCCTGGAAAAATTTTGACGTCGTTTTTTGCCGTAACGTGCTTATCTATTTTGACGAAGCGGCACAGACCACTGTTGTAAATCATTTTTGGGATTCCATGACATCAAAATCTTTCCTTTACATCGGACATTCGGAGTCGCTTTTCGGCATGAATACAAAGTTTGAATTCGTTAAAACCAAATGGACGACACTGTACAAAAAGTGGATATAAGGAGAGAAGTATGACGGGTGATATTTCCGTACTAGTTGTAGATGATTCCGCGCTTATGCGCAACCTGATAAGCAAGATGATTGAGGCGACAGAGGGACTTTCCGTTGTTGATACAGCAATGAACGGAAAATTCGCGCTCGAAAAAATAGAAAAATACGATCCTGATGTGATAATCCTGGATCTGGAAATGCCGGAAATGAACGGTATAGAATTCCTGCGTGAACGCAAGAAACGCGGTATCCGTATACCCGTTGTAATCCTCTCGTCCATAGCGGAAAAAGGCGCGGCCATTACCATGGAGGCTTTGGGCCTTGGGGCAAGCGACTTTGTACAAAAGCCGTCCGGCTCCATATCCGTTGATATAGCGACGGTAAAGGACAGAGTCTCCGAACTGCTGCTTGCCTACGGCGGCAAGCACCGCCGGTTTAACAAAAAAATCCCCACGCCCGATATATCCACCGGAATAAGGCCGGCAACGGAAGCTTTTCGGAAACCGGGTATTTCCTCCCTGTCCACATTCGCTTCCGATATGGGGATCGATGTCAAGGCGCCGGCGCAAAAAATTACGCCCGTCCGCTCAACCGGCAAGATAGAGGTTGTCGCGATAGGCATATCAACGGGCGGCCCGGAAGCCTTGCGCGTTGTCTTTTCCAGTCTGGACCCCGATCTGAAAGTTCCGATACTTGTAGTTCAGCACATGCCTCCCGGTTTTACCCGTGAATTCGCGATCAGCCTCGATAAAATATGCCCGCTTGATGTAAAGGAGGCGGAGGAAGGGGACGAGGTGATACCAGGGCGTATCCTGATCGCCCAGGGTGACAAGCATCTTGAGGTGGCGCGCGATGGCGTCAGGATATTGGCAAACCTTTCAAAGTCGCCGCAGGTGAGCGGACACCGCCCTTCGGCCGATGTTCTGTTCGCGTCCGTTGCCGTTGTTTACACAAATCATGCACTTGGGGTGATCATGACCGGTATGGGCAAGGATGGCGCCCATCAGCTTGGCAACATCTACCGCGAGGGCGGCCTTACGATAGGTCAGGACGAAAATTCGTCCGTCGTTTACGGGATGCCGCGTGTCGCCCACGAGTTGGGGCACGTTATGGAGCAGGTGTCTTTGGAAAACATGGGCCGCCGTATCAGCGCCATAGCAAAGACCTCACACCTGTAAACCCGGCCTTCGTGCATGGGCTTACAGACCGTGCACGGCAAGCTGCCGTACCGCCAACACCGCAACGTCTTTAAGGGCCGCGGCGGATTGCTTTTTAAGGACGCCCAGTCGGAATATCGCCGCTTCGATGATGCTGTACAGCAAGTCGTCCGCTACCCTTACATTTACATTTTGTAGTTCTCCGGAACGTATCCCGTCTATTACCATTGACGCGAGGATATGCCGCACCCTGACCGTACGCCTGCGCACACGGTAGTCGGCGTCGTTTTTGCCCGTCTGTGTATGTGCCAGCAGATCGTGTACAACTGATATAAGTTTCCGGTTCTCTTCGAGGCGGTCAATTACCAATGTAATTACCTGGGTTAATTTTTCAACACAGTTTAGGTTTTTATTTTTCCGTACCATGGCAAGATCGTTTTCGACAGCCGCGAGCAACTGTTTGATGCTGTAGTTAAAAATTTCACGTTTGTTCTTGAAGTAGGTGTACAGAATCGTCCGCGTTATTCCGGCATGGTCGGCAATTTTTTGAAAAGTCGTATCCTCAAACCCCTTTTCAACAAAAACATCAAGCGCTTTTGCAAGGATTTCGGTGCGCCGTTTTTCATGCTGAACCACTTTCGACATACGTTACCAGGTATATATTTTACCGCCGCCTGATTTTTTTACATCCGGTACGGTTTTATTCCGCGTACTTATGGGCGGCCTTGATTCTTTTTTCCGTTTGTCGCCGCCGTCGTACTGGTAAAAGTATGTTTCCAGAGCTCCAGAGCTAATCTTTTTACAGCGGTCCGCTTTTTCACCGAAAAATGACTCAAAACCGGCGTGTGCGCTCAGTACGTTCATCCTCCATGACGGGAAACGGTCTTTCAAAACACCCATGCGGCCGTACAGTTTTTCCGAGTTTTCCCTGTCGAGCAGCCGTATTCCGTAGGGCGGGTTTGTGATGATAAAGCCTTCGGGGAACGGCGCCACGGCCTCTTCCATCGGCCTATTCCACAGTTTTGGCAGGCAGGCGGGCCGGGGACTCCCAAAGGCATCCTTGCCGCCGCCCGCTACTTTCAAGGCCCGCTCCAGATTTGCCTTTGCCGCTTTAACCGCCTCGCCGTCGCTGTCGCTGCCGAAGATACGCACCGTCCTTGACAGGTCTATCCTTTCAAGCAGCATCTGCCGCACATCATTTTCCACAGCAGTGTCGGCGAAGGGTAGCGCGGAAACCGTGAAACCGCGCCCCAAACCGGGAGCTACGTCCCACGCGAACAGCGCCGCCTCGATAACTATCGTGCCGGAACCGCAAAACGGGTCGTACAGCGGATGTTTGCGCCGCCATAGGGCTTGTAGCAGCAGGGCGGCGGCGGTGCTCTCGCGTAGCGGCGCCGTACCGCCCTCCAGCCGGTAACCGCGCTTAAAAAGCGGCTTGCCGCAGAGGTCAAGCAGTATTTGAACCTGATTCTTTTCTACATACACACGCAGTTCGGCGCCGTTCCCGGGACCGGTCGGCGGCAGGCTGAGCTGCCGGTAACATTTACAGAGTCTGTCGGCCGCGGCCTTGTGTACCACAGACTGTATACTTGTTTCCGCCGCGAGCCGCGAATGGTTTGACCGCACCTTGTCAACGGCAAGCCCCGTCTCTTTTGGAATGTAATCCTCCCAAGCCACGGCCCTCGTTCCGTCAAAGAGGCCGTCAAAGTCTGTGGCTGTGAACGAAGCGGCCTCGAGCAACAGCCTGTCCACGGTACGTAGGGAAAGCAACGCGCGGTACATACCCGTCAAACCGGTTTCAAAACGGACCTTGCCGAAACCCGAATCTATGATTCTAAAACCATCCGGAGAATCCCCGTCCAGCTTCCTGATTTCGTTGGCAGCAAGTTTTTCCAAACCGCCGGAACACAGTGCAACTAAAACCATAGGGTAAAGTCTAACAGCCTCACTGATTTTTTGAAAGCACACGCGTTGCCTGCAAGTCGGCCCGGCAGAATGCGACGGAGGTTTTGCGCGGGAATGAATTGCGGCAACAAAGCTGCCTAAGTGTCTGCCCTGGCTGTCCGAAAGGCGTTTCAGTGCTTGTGGCGGTTCCATACCCCTTATGCGAAATTCGGGCGATATTATATATGATATTTGAACCATGGAATATGAAATCGAACTGTATTGAATAAATGAACAATGAAGGGCCTGTTCTCGATTTCATTGTATCCTTAAATCCAAAACAACAGGTTTTTGCGGGGTACCCCGCCACCGTTTTAAGTATTCCCCCACAGTCCGTATAGGCATATCAATATCGTATTTTTAGCGGAATACCCCCCCCCCCCCCTATAAAAACCCTTATACCCGCGCCGTCTTTAGCATTTGCCGTAGCTCGTCCATGTTTGTGGGCTTGGGCTGCCCCACGCCGTTTTTTGTAACTTTTACGTTTATCACGGCAAAGACCCGGATCGGGTTTTGGGAACCGCGCACCCTCACGGGCGGCATTTCTTCGGTAATGAAGTATTTTCCGGCAAGCTCCATCGCGCTTTCGCTTATCAGGATGTCGGTGCCATAGCGCCTGTTCAGCGACTGGATCAGGCGCGCCCGTCCGGCCGCGCCTCCGGTAAGCGTATACACGGAATCTTCCTCCGTGCCCAGCCGCCCGGCGAGCATTACGCCGGAATTTATGCCGCAGCCCACCGTAAGTCGCCTGCCCGCTTCAGCCGCCGCCGGAGGCAGGCCGCCGCGCTTTACAAGCGCGGCCCTCAGCATCAACGCGCCGCGGACGGCATTCAGCGCGTCCATCTCCGGACCACCGTCCGAAAACGGTGCGCCCCAGACGCCGGTTAAACTGTCGCCGGAAAGCTTGTACGCCGACCCGCCCGTCCTGGCGAAACTGTCCTGTACCAGCATGATCGCGTCGTTCAAAAGCCGGAGCGCCATTTGCGGCGACAGGTCTTTGAGCGCGCCCTTCCCACAGAGTCCCGCAAAAACGACGGTTACATCCCTGTTTTCGCCGTCAAGCGGCACCTTTCCCGGTTCAGCCGTGTCCAGGCCGGCGGGCAACGCGCGAAAAATGCTTTTTAGACGCTGGCTTTCAACGATTTCCTCTTCCTGTTCAAGAAACGTGTTGTAAAGATAGCGCTTAATCGAAAAAGAAAGCGCAAAGCTAAAGATCACGGCAAAGCCGCCCGCCGCGCCGCACAGAAAAATTACCGTACGGATGGCCCGGACGAGGCTGCCCAGAACATGGTCCCGCGTAGTTTCGCAGAGTACCGCCGCGTCCGCCCCCTCCGTCTTGAGTCTCCGGAAAGCGCCCATGTACGATCCTCCACCGTCATGATCAAAAACGGTATCCATGCTTGCTGCCGCGGAATTGCGCATAAGGCGGACGAGCGGCTCGCGCCAAAGGTTTTTTCCGCCCGTCATCAAATTCGGATCGGTATGCAGGATGATGTCGTCACGCCCGTTTACGAGGCATACCTTTTCCGGCCCGCCATCAAGCAATGTGATAAAAGCGTCCGCGGAAAAGAACGCGGCAAACACGGAATTGCGCCGATCCCTGAAAAATAACACGATGACGGGCACCTTAAAGTACGGAGAGGCGTTTCCCAACAGCAGAGAAGCCTGCCGTTCCGTAAACGCGGCGCGTCTCGCAAGTTCCCGTTCCGCGTCAAGGTAGAGTTCGGGCGCGTTTTCATCCAGATTGTGTTGAAGGAAAAAGGCCTTGTTCTTAAGACGCCCCCCGGATAGCGAGACAAGGGCGGCAAAATCAGGATGCAAGTCAAAAAACCCGGCGTTTCCTGGCTGACCCGGCCCGGATGCCACGTTCCCGCGAAGCGACCCCTCATTCAATTCTAGCAGGGTCAGCGCGTCCGCCCGCGCCCTATCAAGCGCCTTTTCTACCCGCGCCGCCGTGTCCGAGGCTGCCCGCCGGTTAAGCTCAAGCGCCTGCGCGGTAAGTTCCGCCTTGTTTCTGTCGTAGACAAGCGCCGTGACCATTATGGACAGAAACGCGAGAAACGCGATATTCATGCATATTATGCCGCCCGCAAGCGGCCACCCCGTCCGGCGCGTCCTATCCATTATTCCCTCAATATATCACGGACTCAGGCGTTTTTTACAGCCGCCCCTGCGGTGGTGAACGGAAACGGAACTGAAGTATGCGCCGGAGCCGAGGGCTTCACGGTTATCCAAACCCTATGGCGTTTTTTCGCGTTCCCCGGCAAACCCGTTAATGAAGCGCCCCTACACGTACAGATCTTTGAGCGTGTGCAGGTACTTCAGGTATTCCCGATAGGCTTTGTCGTAGGCGGGCGCGGTAGCGGGATCGGGCGCTGCGGCTACGCCGTCCACAAGCACGTGCTCGCGGTAAGCGCCTCAATGGAAGCGGTTTGGCCTCAGCCTTTTCCAGCGCACGGAGGCCTGTATCGCGCCGCCCGTCGCGGGTATTCGATCCGGTTACAGGGGAAAGAAGAAGCCTTCGCTATGAAGGCTTCGATTAACAAAGCAAGTATTATCTTGCCGTTCAGCCGCGCCTCCTAAGCCGGATTTTTCTTAGGGAAGCGCCGGGTCCGGGGATGGATTTCAGCCGCTTGAAATGTACCCCAAGCTGCCGGCGCCGGCGGTATGTTTCAAGGACTTCACCGGCGCTAAGCGAATTCGGAAGCGATGTGACGGCCACGATGAATTCATTGAAGGCCGCGGTCTTTTCCTGTAGCTTGTTGCCTTTGCGGGATTGCTCACACGCTTCCTGCTCCTTGCGCTTAACACAAACCCTCACCGGAATTCGTGTTTTATCAGGGAGTACGGTCGGTGTTTTTTGCAGTATATCATTAAATCAAAGGTTTGCCAAATCTAAGTTAGTGCATATGGGGTGCTGCCCCCGTTTCCCGCCCGTGGGCGCGCCCGACAAAACCCGCGGAACACTGGGCGGGTTGACGAGGCCATGCGGCGCGGGCCCCGGGGGAAGGCGGGAGGTCGCCGGGATTTTTTATCCGTGCCGAAGGGGGTTAATACCCCGCCCCTCGGGCTAAACTTGGCCTGCGGAATTGTATATAACCAGGGCTGTTTCAAAAATCCGGGCTTTCCGCCGCTTTCTTTCCGTTTTTCACCGTTTGGGTGAAGCAAAATGTCTTGTCCGACCCTTAATACGGTTTATGAGACAATTACGTGTACTCGCACAGGGTGCGTGGTATGAGATCCGTACCCGTATCAACAACCGGGAACCCCTCTTCCGACGCGCCAACGCCCTGGCGATCTTCGCCGGGGTGTTCCGGGAGACGGAACTCCGGTTCGTGTTCGAGGTCCGAGGGCTCCGGCTTGAGGACGACCGGCTGACGTTTTACATCAGGCCGGAGGACGGGCTTGAGCTGCCTGACATCATGAAGTGGATGAAGCAGGTGTTCGCGCAGCGGTTCAACGCGGCGACGGGGAGGGAGGGGCATGTCTGGGGGGACCGGTACTGGTCGCGGGTGGTGGAGGGGGAGCCGGAGGCGGAGGTGCCGGAGGGCCCGGCCAACAGGGACAGACCCCATTGGGGGAGATCAGCCAACGGGGACAGACCCTGTAGGAGTGGAGAGAAGCGGGAAGCCTGTTTTTCCCTTGTTTTCGCCTTTTCCCCGGCGTTTTCCCCCGGATAACCGCGGCTCATTCGTCCTGAGTTTGGTATGATCGTCATTTTCGTCTCAAACCGGAAACAGCCGGGGGAAAGATCCGTCCCAAGACGGGCAATGAGCCAAATTGCGGATCAAGTTTAGCACAGAGCAGCGGGGTATGTTGTGCTCCAAGGTATTTGTATCCGGCCTTTAATACCTTTATGGCCGCGCAAGCGGGCTCCTGGGTATTAAACCCTCAACACGAATCAAGCCTCCGGGTGCCCAATCCCAAAGTCCCGCATAAAACCTCCCAGGGCCTGGTACTGCCGGTAGAGGCGATCCATGCGTTCAGAACCTTCGGGGTTTGGGGTGTATGTCTTTTCCACCGGCGCGCCCATGCCCCTCTGGGCGGCGGGGATGTCCGGATAAAAGCCCGCGATCACCGCGGCGAACATGGCCGCGCCCAGGGCCGCCGCCTGATCCGACGAGGATACCTCCACGGGCATCCCGAAGGCATCGGCCATGAGCTGCATCACCAGGGAAGATTTGCGCGCGACCCCGCCTACGGCCAGGGCCCGGTCAACGGGGACGCCTTCTTCGCGGAACCGTTCCAGTATGGCCCTGGAACCGAAGACCGTGGCCTCCGCCAAGGCCCGGTAGAACCGGGGCGCGTCGGTTCCCAGGGAAACACCCGTGACGGCGGCTTTAACCCCGGGTGACAGATCCGGGGAACGGCGGCCGTTGAACCAGTCCAGGGCGATGACGCCGCCCCCATCCTGGCCGGCCTTTTCCAGTTCCGGGATGATCCGCTTCGAGATTTCGCCGGTGACGCGCTCCGCCTCGCCGTGGTCCCGGCCCGAGCCCTTAAGCAGGGAGGGGAGCAGGGTTTCCAGGGGCCAGAGGAGGAGCTTCCTGAACCATGCGTAAACATCGCCAAAGGCGCTCTGGCCCGATTCGTGGCCGATGAGCCCCGGCACCATGGAGCCTTCGATCTGCCCGCAGAGGCCCCGGACCAGCCGTTCCGGGCCTGAGGGCTTCGGCGTTACCGTCATGATGCAGGTGGAGGTTCCCGCGACGAGGATGAGCCGGCCGGGCTCCACGCCGCCCCCCACAGCGCCCATGTAGCAGTCCACGGCGCCGACGGCCACGGGGATCCCCGGCTCAAGGCCGAGGCGGCCGGCCCATCCGGCGGTAAGGCGGCCGGCACAGGTGTCGCTGGTCCAGGTTTCTTTCCCCAGGGTGGCTTTGAGCCCCGCGAGCCGGCTGTCCAGGCGTCCGAGAAAACCATCCGCGGGATACCCGCCGAATTCGGGATGCCAGAGCCCCTTGTGGCCCATGACGCCCCGGCTCCGTTTTACCGAGGCAATATCCGCCGTGCCGGTCAAAAGGCCGGCCATCCAGTCGCAGTGTTCCAGGAAAGAATACATGGAAGAGGCAACGCTTTCATCTTCCGAAAGAACATGCAGGGCCTTGGACCAGAACCACTCGGAGGCATGGGCCCCGCCTTCGTAGACGGTAAAATCCCTGCCCCCCCAGGTCCGGGCCAGGGCGTTGATCCGCTCCGCCTCGGCGTTGGAAGAGTGATCCTTCCAGAGGACAA
>JAITKQ010000011.1 GCA_031278295.1 Spirochaetaceae bacterium
TACACGGTCTATTAACCGTTACTTCCCGCTGACGGAGTAGCAGTCTCAAGTTTAACAGGCAGGCCGCTTTCATTGCCCAAAACTCGCTTTTCACGGGTAGGGGCAACGACATGTCTTTCATCCTTACCGATGTTGGTGGAGGTTTTTACTACCCTGTCATTCGTTGCTACCATCCCAAGGCTGCACCGCAGCCTTGGGATTTGCCTTAGGTTGGATATGAACAGTAGACACTACAGGGGGGGGCTGACCCTACAGAGGGGCCTGACCCCGCAGAGGGGGGCTGACCCTACAGGAGAGGCTGACCCTACAGGGGAGGCTGGCCCTACAGGGGGCCTGCCCTACGAGGGGGCTGATCCTACAGGAGGGCCTGACCCCGCAGGGGCCTGCCCTACAGAGGTGGCCTGACCCTACAGGGGGACTGATCCTACAGGGGGGCCTGACCCCGCAGGGGGTCTGACCCTACAGGGGGGCCTGACCCTACAGAGGGGGCTGACCCTACAGGGGAGACTGACCCCGCAGGGGGGCTGACAACACAAAACCGGTATCGGGAAGACGGCTGACAGGCAGGGAACGCTTCAAACGGAACAGACGAGGCTGGCTGTCGCCATGGATTTTTGCGGCGCTGCTTGGTTTCAGCCTTTTTCGGAATTTATAGCCAAGGATAGCCCGGTCCTAGCCCGCTTCGACGGGAAGTTCTACTTTCCTGCCTTCAAAAACTATTCAGGGCTGAGGTTTGGCGGCGAATTCGACATAAACACGGACTACCGCAATCCATACATCTCAAGTCCGATCAACGAGAAAGGCCGGTTGCTTACCGCGCCCATACATTTCAGCTACAACACGGTAAATTCCGCGCGAAAATGAGCGCGTACGTCACCTTGTCTCAAGGTAGCCCGTCAGGGTCTCGAAACCCTGCCCTGTAAGGGCCGAAACCGCGAAAACAGGGGTGGCTCCTGCCAGGACGAGCCGTTTACGGACAAACTCAACTTCCTCCGCGCCGCCAATATCCGCCTTTGTTACCAAGCCGGCTACGGGGCAGTTAAACATGGAGGCAAGCCCTGCCATAAGCTGGTAGTGCCTGTTGCCGCAATCCAGCGCGAGCAGCATCAGGCCGGCTTCGGAGGAACTGCTTATCAGGCGGTTCCAGTACCACCGGCCTTCAAGGTATTCGCCGGGGGTGTCTATCGCCGCGCCGATCTGGATGATGGTCTGGGTTTTCTGACTAACCAGGGGAAGTCCGGCCAGCCTCTGACACAGGGTGGTTTTGCCGCAGGAAACCGGGCCGGCCACCATCACACGCATCAGGTCCTCGTTATCTCGGCGGGAAAGAATTTGAGGGTGTCTGTGAGGACGCGCATTATGTCACGCAGCGCGGATTCCACGCTGGAAGTATCCCCGGAAATGACGAGGGAGCCTGAAAAGCGATCCACGAACACCAGCTTTACATTGGCGGCCTTGGTCGCCACATCCGCGCCTATTATCGCGCCCTCGCTGGGGGTTATTGTGAGGATTCCCAGCGCGCCGCTGTCAATGTCAATGGCGCCGAGTTTTCTGTACAGATCGGGATCGGGCTTGGAGATAAGATGGCAAAGCGTAACCTGCTTGCCCGGTACAAATTCCTGAATGAACCGCTGTTTTTCTTCACTCATAACATTTCCTTACACATTCGGGCAAACGGTAATTCACCAAAGACCCGTATCCCCCGTCTCTTCCAGAAAGAAGGCCGCCGTATCTTTAACTATGTCCGTTATGTCTTCAGCCGAAGAAACGCCGTTTCTACGCATAATAAGGTTGTAGGCTGTGGTCATTGCCATAGCGCGGGCCTTGTTGCGCGCCAAAGTATCCGCAAGTACGTCAAAGTCCGGCGTCTCGACATAAGCGCCGATCCTGCTGCATATCTGGGAACCCATAAAACCGCATACCTCCCGGAGATGCGTCAAAAACAGGGCTTCAAGGTAGTCCGGGTATTCCTTAAATTCATCTTTCGCGTCGCGCAGCCAGCATTCGGTAAAAACCCTGAAATACTCGTTCAACATACCCTTTATATAACCAAGAATTTCCCCCCTGTACCGCGCCCTTTCCTCCGAATTCCAGTCTTCGTGATAGAACCATGTGTCGTAGGTATAGACCAGGTTGCCCAAAAGATAACCGCTGTCGGATGAAAACGGCCCCATGTGGGTATATTCCATGTCGATTATCTTCATCCGGGAACCCTCGATCATCGTGTTGGACGTGTGAAGGTCTCCATGAACGAGGCATTCCTGCTTTTTCATGTAGATGTCCCTTAGCTTCAACAGTTCCAGCCTAACCTCGCGCCTGCCCCAGAAGAAGTCGGACGCGGCTTTGTGTAGGGGATCCGGCTCTTCGTCGCTGTCCAGACCGGCAAATATGGTTTTTCTCTGGAATAGAATACTCTCCATTACCAGGCTCATGTCGGGGCTTGTAAAGCGGATACCCAGTTCTTTATGTACACGCTGATCGACAAAAATCTCCGACGTATAGAAGTTGCATTTAGCGATGAACTCGCCCATCAACTTCGGGAAAAACGGGTAGCGCCGCCCGTGCGACAGACCGAAGCGCATTATACCCAGGTGGCCGCAATCCTCGCAGATGTAGAGGTTGTTCTCCTTGTCTACATGGAGCACTTCGGGTACAAATTGGGGGACTATGGCGGAACGTATCTTCATTATGTCAACTTCCGATGCGCTGCGATCCACAGGCAACGGGTAAACGCCTTCGCCGAAGGCCTTGAGGAACGGTTTTGCCTGTTTCAGGATGACGGAATTCCCGCCATCGTCCCAAATCCGGTATATGTAATTGACATATCCGTCGCCGTCTAACTCAGTCCTCAGCAGTTCCCGCGAATTCAGCCCTGCGGGGCCGCTGCCGCCAAAAAGATCCGTGCGTTCCAGGACATAGTTCTTTGCCTTCTCCACATCCAGATCACGGTAGGACATCAACGGTTCTCCAAAAAATTTACGGGCCTGCTAGAACAGACTCGCAATGAGTTCTTTACGCGGCTTGGGTATCACGATTCTGTTTACCAGCATACCGCTGTCCATCTGCGGCCTTACCGCGCTTTCCACGGCCGCTTCCACCGCGGCGGTGTCGCCGGTAAGCACGACAAAGCTCTTGCCGCCAATACCGGTGCCAAGCCGGATGTCGATAAGCTCCACATTGGCCGCTTTCACCGCGGTATCCGCCGCCAAAATTGAACTCATGACGGAGTAAAATTCCATGACGCCGATGGCGTCCGGTTTTTCCGGCATGGTGGATTGGTTGATGGCCCGCACCACCTGGGGATGGACCCGCGGCAGAACGAGCGAGGCCACCATAAAGCCCTTTGCCATGGACACGCCCTTTTGTACGGCCTTTTCCACATTGGAAACCTTGCCGGCCACCAGTATGTAGTACTTTCCGGGACAGGAGGCTTTGGCAAACAACAGATCAACCTGTGCGGTTTTAAGCATCGCGTCGGCGATCTCGATTCCTCCGGCTATGCTTGTAAGTTCCAGAAAACCAATAGTGTCCATCAGGCCTCCCTCTCAATAACGATTACCGAGTCCGCGGAAACAACCCGTCCCGGGATACTGGCGTGGACATTGGCGCTTGGCTTGCCTTCCGCGGCCTTCGCGATAAGCTGTCCGCATTCAACAGTGTCCCCCGCGGAAACTACCGGCACGGCTGGCGCTCCGATATGCTGAGAGCAGGGAATCCGCACCCGTTTCGGCGCAAGCTCTATGTAGTTTTCCTCCCAGTTGGCGTACTCCTCCAGAAGCCCCATGCGGGCCATGATCTTTTTTGGCGAGATCTTACGGTAGTTCCGCATGGGGGAGGGATACAGGGCTTCCTTCTGCTCAAACCTCTCGCCCTTGAGTCGGGATTTCACGTACTTGTTCACCTGTCGGGGTGAAAGAGCCATCGGGCAGGCAAAGGTCTCGCATACCCCGCACCCGCAGCAGATAAGTGCCTCCCGCAAAATATCGTCCGCCTCCAGCGCTTTGTCAAAGTCCATCATAGCCATTTTTCGCATAATCCGGTGGGGACGAAGACTGTGACCGATCAGGCGGCGGGGGCAGAGATCGGTACAGAAAGAACACTGGATACAGGCGGACTTGGCCCGTGACAGAATTTGCCGTACCGTGGCGGCGTCGTTCCTTGCAATGAAATTCCCCTCACCGGGAAGCGCCAGTATACCGGAAGTGACCTTGGTAACCGGCAAATTTTCCGCTTCTACGCCGTGGTACACCCCGCCCATCATCGGGCCGCCGGCGATGATGTTAAAGCCGTCTATACCGGCCCCGCCGCAGGCCGCTATACACTCGGCAAAGCTGGCGCCGACGGGGGCGCGCAGAACGGCGGGCCTCTTTACCCTGCCGGCCACGGTCAAAAATTTATGTGTCAGCGGCTTGCCGGAAAGTGCGTCGTAAATGGCGAGCATGGTCGCGGCGTTTGAAACAAGGGCGCCCACTTTGAGGGGTATCTGCCCGGGCGGCACTATACGGCCCGTGATGTCGTAAACCAGCATCTGCTCGTCACCGGCGGGGTAGTAGTTGTCCAGCTTAAATATCCGCGCATCCGATTTTTTTTCCGCGATGGCCCTTTCAATGCTCGCGATCTCTTCGGTGTTTACCGCCTTTACCGCGATAAAAACCTTTCCCGCTTCTACCAGGTCGGCGGTCTCTTTCAGCGCGTCGAGGATTTGGCCGGCGAAATTCCGCAGTATGTACTTGTCCGTGTGGAGCAGGGGTTCACACTCGGCGGCGTTCAGCAACAGGTACTCCACCTTGCAATTCAGCTTGATATGAGTCGGAAACCCCGCCCCGCCTTCGCCTACCAGCCCGGCGTCAAACACTTTGTCCAAAAGGCTCATAAGACCCTCGTTTTCCCGCTTACTTAATATTGAAGCTGTCTGCCAGCACACAGCGCCGTTTTCTGGTAAAGGTCTTTGCCGATGTAAGCCCCTCGCCGGTCGGCCCCGCGATAGTAAACGTGGTGTAGCCCTCGCCCCCAACCCCGATACCGGCGTAGGACGGCGCGTTCTTGACAAATATGGTGGTCTGTATCGCCTTTGCAAGCGCGGAAAGGTGTTCCACATTCCGGCTGTGCATGATGGCCGTGTGCCGGAAGCCGTGTTCAACTTCAATCGCCTTCCGTACCGCGTCGTCAAAATCTTTTACCCTTACAAGCGGGAGGACGGGCATCATCAGTTCATGCTGCACAAAGGGATGGTCAAACGGAAGCTCCATGCTCAGAACCCTGACTTTAGCGTCTATTTTCAGCCCCACGCTTTCGGCGATTACCTGGGCCGAGCGCCCGATGAAGTTCTTGGCGGGTGCGCCCTTGCTCAAAAGCTGTTCCTCAAGCCGTTTCAGGGTAGCCGCATCTTCGATAAAATGGGCGAGGCCGCTTCCCCGCATACAGAAGAGGAGGTAATCGGCGATTTTCTCGACCGCCAGCACCTCTTTCTCGGCAACGCAGGGCAGGTTGTGGTCAAAACTACAACCCTTGATGATGTCAAGCGCCGCCTTCTCTATGTTGGCGCTCTCGTCGATCACCGCGGGCGGGTTACCCGCGCCCGCCCCTATCGCCTTTTTCCCGGAGGCGAGTACCGCCTTTACAACGCCGGGACCGCCGGTCGCTACCAGCATATTGATCTTTGGGTGGGCCATCATGATGCCGGCCTGCTCCAAAGTCGGGTTCTGAACGGCGGTGATCAGGTTGGGCGGGGCCCCCGCGGCGATGATGGCGCGGTTGATAAGCTCTATCGTTTTAAGCGATACGTTTTTGGCGGTAGGGTGGGGGGAAAATACCACGCTGTTACCCGCGGCCAACATCCCTATAGAGTTGCAGAACAGGGTTTCGGTCGGGTTGGTGGTGGGGGTAATCGCCCCTATAACGCCAAACGGTGAAAATTCTATCAGGGTAAGGCCGCTATCCCCTGTGATCGCCTCCGATGTAAGGTCCTCTATGCCGGGGGTTTTATCCGCGACAAGGCGGTTCTTCAGGATTTTGTCCTGGAGATTCCCCATCCCGGTTTCCTCAACGGTAAGGCGGGAAAGTTCTTCGGCGTTGTCATAGATCACCTTGCGGATAGCCCCGATGATCCGTGTCCTGTCGGCCAGCGTGAATTTCATGTATTCCTTTTGCGCCCTGAAAGCGGCTTCGACAGCGTCATTCATGCCGGCAAAGATGCCGGAATCGCCCGTACCGCCGGTCTGGAGCCTGTTCATAACTTGTCTTACCAAAATATCAATATCAGCTTGTTGAGCCATAATCTCCTCCGTTCCCCTGTTTCACTAACTTTTCAAATTCAGCGACAACCCGCCTGCCGATCTGTTCATCCTCGGAAACGCTCCCCCCCGATACCCCAAGGCCGCCGGCAATCCTGCCGTCTACGAATAGCGGGAAGCCGCCGCCAAAAACCACGATTCTTGGATCGGCGGTATTGATTCCGTACAGGCTGCCTCCCGGCACGGCCGGATCGTACAAATTCCCCGAAGGCTGCTCCATAGCGACGGCGGTATAGGCCTTGTTGACCGCTACCTTTATGCTTACCAGGGATGCCTTGGGAAAACGGTAAAAATAAACCAGGTTGGCGCCCTGATCGACAATTGCCAGTGAAACCGGTACCCCTATCTTTGCGCTTTCCTGCTGCCCCGCCTGCCTGAGTCTTTCACAGAGCACCGCCGTGAAAATTGTCCCGCAGTTCCCGTATTCGCTTTCGCCCGTTTCCAACTCTTTCAACTTTTTTACCACCCTTTTAATAAAGCCCCGGTACACTTCCATCTTTGCCAGCACATACATGGCGTCAGAAAGCCGGTTCAAATACTTCAGTAAAACCGGCGATACCTGCTCGTCCCGCGCAAGACCAACCACGTGACGCTCGGCCCGCCGTACAACTGTCCGCGCCAGATGGAACATGGACGAAACCGGACTCTCGCCCGGCAGGGAAAAGCCGGTCAGCTTGCCGAATTCTTCGGTATAGGCGCTGATCAGGTTTTCAAGATACAGAACATCTTCTTCCCCGACCGCTATGCTGTTTTTTTCGCGCTGCCTCTCGTCACCGGCAAGTTCGGCGCCTACGACGAAGAGCCTGTTCTGAATCTTCCGCACTATTGCCCTTAAATCGTCGAATTCCAGGGAAGAATAGATCAGGGCCAGGACGCTGTTCGCCTCGTCTACAGTGCCGTAGCACCAAACACGGGGATCGTCTTTGAACACTTCAGTTCCGCCGTACAACGAAGTTTTACCGGCATCACCGCGCTTGGTAAAAATATTCAATCCGTCTGTCCCCCCTGCTAAGGTTAAGCTTCCGCCTGTTTGTCGATGATTCCGACCACAGCCAGATCCACCGGCATCCTTGGATCGTTAAAGACCGCCCTCGCGGGGCTGCCCTGACAGAGCAGGACATACTCCCCCGTTCCCGCGCCTACCGCGTCAACCGCAACTTCCTCGTTGCCGATCGGCTTATGCGCCGAGTCAACATGCTGTACAACCAGCAGCTTTGTACCGATTAGGTGTTCGTCTTTTTGGGTGGAAACAACCATCCCCTTTACTATTCCCATTCGCATAGCGCCTCTCCTATTCCTGCCTTACAATTTCTATGTTCCTTGCCCGAGCCTCATCAGCCGCCAAAGCCGTAATCAAAACTTCCCTGCCGATAACAATCCTGTCCGCGTTGGGGAACGCAAAAATATCCCGTCGTGAAAGTACGTTCCCGGTGTACAGGGCTTCCTTCCTTACCCCGCCCTGTACACGGCCGTCCGAAGAAACGCCGGAATCGAGAAGCACCACCCCCAACGAATAGAGCTGTTTCCAATAAGCTTTCAGCACGGCTCTACAGGCCGGGCTAAGTTCCCCGCTTCCCGGCGTCTTTTTGAGTTGGAAAACAGGCTTTCCCCTGACAATCATGCTGCCGATCAGCCTGCCCCAGGGGCTAAAGGCCAGTCCCAGTGCCGCCTCGGCAACATCGGGAAAACGGATATAGTCAACAAACATCACATCGTAATCCTCACCGACGCGCTCAATATCGCCGCACGGGACATAATCCGCCCTGCCGTTTATCGATCGGGCCGCCTCCAACAGCTCAAGTTTGTTTGTCTCGTCAAAACATAGGGCCAGCACCTTCTGCCTGTCGAGTAAAATGTATTTTTTGACTGTTTCGACAACGATCCTTGTCAATTCTTCAATTGTCATACCCTGTCTCCAGCAATTATCAGACCCAAATCGCCGTTTTTTATCGCGCCGGCGTTGGCCTCGTCCGTATCGAGGTGTATTTCGTCCACGAATTTTTCCGAAACCCTAAGCAGTACATCGGCGAACACCAGCCTCCGGCCCTTGGTACTGTACTCTAGGGACACAAGCTGCTTATCTTTAAGGCCATACTTCCCCGCCGTTTCCGGCCTCAGATGAACATGGCGCATCGCCACAATCGCGCAGTCCCGTTCAATGGCCGCTCCGCTTGCGGGATTCTCTATCCGTACCCTGCCCGCCCCTGAAAGATTGCCCGATTCGTTTACAGGGCAGGGAACCCCAAGCGCGAAGGTATCGCTCAGTGAAAGCTCAAACTGGGTCAGCCCCCGGACCGGCCCCAGAATCCTTACACTTGAAAATTTTCCCTTAGGGCCGGAAACAGCTACCGTCTCTTTACTAGCGTACTGGCCGGGTTGTAACTCCTTCACCGGCGTCAGCTGGTAAGCAGGGCCGTAGAGTGCATCCATATCCGCGCGCGACAGGTGTATATGCCTGTTTGAAACACCTGTCGTAATGAAAGGGGCGTCTTCCATTTCGCGGATCACATCGACTACTATTCTTTTCAGCCGTTCCCGATCCATGGTGGACCCGCTAACTTTCAAGTTCAAAGGAGGGGGTTTCATTGTCCCCGTCTGATTGAGGCCCCGACGCTCCCTTGGCCTTTTTTGGCTGGCCCCTAGGCTTCTTTACATCCTTTGGTTCTACCGCGGGCAGTGCGGATTCAGGCACGGGCCGCTCAGGTTCAGCCGGAGTCTTAGCGGATTCAGGCTGCGCCTTCACGGACTCAGGCGGCGCCTTAGCGTGCCTGGAAGCGGTGCTAGGCTTCTTCGCCCTGTCCAGCCCGACTGTCTCCCGGCTCAAGACGATACGCCCGGTCCCATCGGACGGCCTTGGTATAACATGGACAGAGATAACCCTGCCAAGCTTTGCCGCCGCGGACCCGGCCGCTTTTACCGCAGCCTTTACCGCTCCAACATCGCCTTCGATTTTTACGGTGGTCATCCCGTCGCCCCTTGCAAGCTCGTAACCCAAGAGTCTGACATTCGCCGATTTAACGGCAGAATCCGTCGCCTCTATCGCGGCGGTAAGACCGACGACCTCAATAAAACCCAAAGCGTTACCTGTCATACAAACCTCCAAAGCCCTTACAACACGAAGGGCATACCTTTCACGAGCCTGGCGGCATTTGCCGCCAGGCTTCTCAGTTTGCCGCCGTCCAGCCGGTAATTCAGCGTGAATAGCGGCTTCTCCGCGGGCAGCTTGTTGTAATGCACCGCCGCCATTCCCGCGTCGTCCAGACCCAGCCCGACACCCAATACCGAAGCCGCCGCCGCCTTGTAGGCCAGGGCAACGGCCCCGCCTTCACCGGCTGCCTCCACCTCGCAGGGCACACCTTCCTCCTCCGCCCCGAACAAGAGTTCCCGCAGGTTTTCCGGACCGCTTACGCCGTACCCTACAAAAAGTTTGATGGAAGGGACAGCCGCCTCGCCGATCATGCTCCCTTCCCGTAATTCAAAACCAGTCCTGTGGCGACCGCGTTTCGGGGGCCTTCGGTTTCGCGGACATTTCCCCGCCCCGCCACGATCCCGTAATGGGAAAGCGCGCCGGTTACCATCTGGGGAATCTCGAAATCCAGCGCGGATCCGCCGACCAGCACCACAAAATCGATCTCCCTTATATTGCCCGACTCGGTCACCATCGTCAGCGCCCTCAGCGCGTTGGTAACAAAGACCTTTTCCTTTGCCTCTTTCCGCACGGTTTTGATCTTTTCGATGGACGCGCTTACCGGTATGGGAACAAAGCCCCCCTCCTTGATCAAAACCGTCCTGGCAAAAGTTTCAGGGGATAGGGCGTTTTTGAAAAACTGCACCGTCCCGTCCTCGTGCCGTATATGAAAAAGGCTCTCCACACGGGCCAGAGGATAGCGCTTGATGTCCTCGGCAATGTCCCAGGAATCGAGCCCCAGCTCGGTCTGGATCAGCAGCGTCACCATATTCCCCGCGCCGGCCAGGTGCACGGACTTAACATGCCCCGTCCTGGTGATGACGGAAGCGTCGGTCGATCCGGCCCCCATGTCGATTATGGCAAGCGGGCTGCTTACCCCGGGCGTGGTTAAAGCGCCCTGAATCGCCATGTCGGCCTCGACGCCGCCGACACCCACTTTTATTTTGAGCTGCCCGGCAAGTTCCCGCGCAATCATGTCCATCTGCAAACGGTCCGACTTGACCATCGCGGCAATGCCCACCGCGTTCTCCATCGAAAATTCTTCGGCAACGCCGCCTGAGACCTTCTGCGGGTTAAATGTGTCCACCGCGAGCAGGTCCTGAATCTTGATGTCCGCGGGAAGACGGTCTGTCAGATCGGAAAGAGTCTGCCGTACACGCTCGAGCATACCGCCGGCGTTGGTCCCCGCTTCCCCTTTCACGTCGGCAACGGGCGAAGCCTCGCGCACGGCCTTCATTATCTCCTGTGAACCGGATTCAATATCGACGCCCAATGTACGCTGTTCACCGATGATCTGTAGTTTGCCTGCCGGAATAACCCGCTCGGTAACATCCCCGGACGGGGTTTTGATCACCACCGCGGAACGGTTACCGATCAGTGCCCGCGCCACCGGCACGATGAATTTTGTCTCTTCCGGGTTCAGGCCAAAAACCGTGGCTATGCCGTAGGGGTTGGATAGCATCTCAACCACACCACCTGCCCTGGCAACCTCAACCACCGCCGGCATACCGACGGGTACCTTTTCGATAAACTTCACCTCATCCACTATCGGGATGGGCGTCTTGATCCGGTTTACGATCAGAACCGCGTCGTCCTTCTGTGCTACCGCGCCTTTGACTCCTATGCCGCGCTCAACAGCGCGGTTAATGATAGCCGCCGCTTCCTCATGGTTCGTATCGGCGGCAATTATGGGAATATAGTCCCCCGCCGCGGCGTTTGGAAGTTCCCTTATGGAAATTGTAACGCCGCTCCCGATACCTTCCCCGCCGGGGGTATGCGGGTTGTGACCAATCAGGGTTGACTCGGTTATGATGGTCTCCGTTATGGTTTCCATAGCGACATCGCCAATCACGGGCGTCGCCTCATTCAGGCTGACAAAGCCGATATCCCCAAGCGGGATACCGGCCCTGTCGGCGGCCTGCTTTAATGAGGCGAAAACACCGTGAATGTTTTGCCGCGTACCTTTGATGCCTGTAGTATCAACGATGCCCGAAGACAAAAACTTAAGCCTGCCCCCTTCCGTAAGGGCGAGGGCAGTTTCTGTGGATGCGTTGCCAATATCAACCCCGGCGATGATCATTTTGTCAAGAAACCTTTTTAAGCCTGCCTCTGGTCTCTCCTACTTCCGCAGCCTCACGGACATGGGCGGCTGATATTTTGGCGTTGTACCGGTTTTCAAGCTCATCCGCGATTGCCAAAAGTTCCTGCCTGGTCGAGTGGTAAGGGCGAAGGGCATTGTATATCTCCAGGATACGCTGATCCGGAACAGCTATAAGTTCCGCCGCCCTCCTGAAGTTGGCCGCCAGATTCCGCCGCCCTATCGATTCGGCCACCTGGGCCTGCATCTCAAGGGTTTCCGCCGTGATGCGTACATCCTGGGCGTCGATACTGCCGTTCAGTACCCCTTCGAGGGTAACATCGTTTAGACCTTTGCCCGTCGGGGTTTTTAACTTATCCGCGCTTTTTTCCGCCAGAGGATAGTCCTTTGTTGTAACCCGCGTACCGGTATAAGCGCCTGACCGGGATTCCGCCGGCACGGGGGCCGACTCCATCCCCGCGATCACGTCCCGTACAATTTTTTCAAGAGTTGCCTGATCCACTTTGAACCCCCTATTTGAATTTGACCGAAAGCTCGACAGGCTTCCGGTTGGCGTCCACATGCTCCGTCTCTTTGATATGGAGCAGGGCCGCTATCGCCTGGTACTTGGGGCGCGCCATCTGATCGTTTTTGGTCGGTACAGGGTTGGGCGTCTCGTTTTTGGCGTACTTGGCCGCATTCTTGCCTATCGCGCGGTAGGTCGGCAGATCGATCACCGGCGCCTGGGGAAACAGTTCAAGGTTTGAAAGCTGGGGAAGATCCTTTTGGTGAATGATCGTGGTGCCCCGTGACTGTATGCCGATGGCAATTCCAGAACCCGAAAGTTTTGCGGCCGCAAGGGTAAACGCGGCAATATCGGAAGAATGAAAGAAGCGGACAACCCGGCTCTTGAGACCTTCCTCCTCTATTCCGGCCAGGATCTCCTTGAGTACCTGTCCGTGTGGTATACCTACAATGGTCTTGAACTGATGCGTGCCAAATGCAGGCGCCACAGCTACAATCACCTCATCTTTTGGACCGGGATCTGCCGCACCTTTATCTTCAAGGATAAGGTCCGCCTCACCGGTGTCGGAAGAACTTTTACGCGGAGGCGGCTCTCCGCCAAATCCGTCCACAGCCGCTTCCTGGGGATTGTAGTTTTTCAGCACATCCATTATTACCTGTCTTATCAACGTTTCATTAATTTCCATACCGTTCTCCTTAAACCGTCGTGGGATCGATAGCGTTGGGTATATTTTTGATAATTTCCCAGCGATCCTTGCTGATACGATAGCCCGTACCGGGCCCGGCATAGTCATTAACGTCGTTGACGGCGCTTACGCATTTGAAATCTTTTGTAAGTATTGCCGAAGTGTGCAGATAATCGCCGGAAATACGCTGCTTGAGCATACCCAGCACCGCTTCCGCTACGTCACTAAAGCCGTTTTTGGCAAGAGCCTTTACTATATCGATACCCGTCGTACCCCGGCCCATCATCTCGCTGATCGCTTTGAGATCGGCCACCACATCCCGTTCCGGCATATCGTTGCTGCCGTGCGCGTAAGTTGCCGCTTCCACTTCAGCGTCGGTAATGGCAGGAAGCCCCAATTCTTTGAACACCGCCTGCATCGCCTTTGCCGCTTTGTTGCGTATCGCCACAGCCTGATTCTCCGAAACGGGCCTAAGCCCCGCGTCCACCATCAGGTCCCGCTGGATAACGTTGATGTCGTCAAAATCCTCGGCATCCACATTTGAACCGGCGAACATATTGTCGTAGTTAGGCACCGATGATGTTCCCGATGTGATAAAGTCCGTACCCGGCAGTAGCTGCATCAAAAGACGCGCCGTCCGCCGCATGTCGGAATGGGAGAAAGTCTGATCGTTACCGGAAGCGACTTCAAGGTCGAGCAGCGAAGTGATCAGGTTTTCCGCCAGTACCGCCCGGATACCGGAGGGAACCGCCGCGGGAACGCCGATGCAGCTTATCGAGCCGTTCTGCAAACCCTGAACGCCAGCGCCCTTGGTTACATAAACACAGCGCGCCTCAAGGTAGAGCATCGACTTGCCTTCCGCATAACCCATCTGTACCTCGCTTCCCGTGCCGGAAGTGAACCGCATCTTGAGCCCGCGGGACGCATAGGCCGAAGCGAGGAACGCCTTTGACCAAGGGGTATCGTCGCCGTCTACAAACACCGGTTCCGTACCGTACACCGACACGGTTTCCGCATAAGCGGTGAATCCCCGCATACCCAGCTCCAGTTCCGTCGCTTCTTCTACCGCGCACTGGGTAAGGATGCCGGGCCGCCCGGTCTGGGCGCCGATCAGTATCGCCAGCGCGTTGAATGGCGCGTAACGGGCCACCGCAACGGTGGTCTCCTGCTCGTCAAAACCGCGGATGGCGGCCTCGGCCGCGTCGGCGGCGATCTGTACAGGGTTGTCCCGTACATTGGTAACGTGGCATTGGTTGGACGGCGTCTTGCGGGCGCGCGCCTTCTGCATGCACATCATCATCTCGACAACGTTCATGTATCCCAAAACCTCGCATATTTTTGCCGGAGTCATTGATGTGGTGAGGGGGATTATCTCGTCGCGTTTGACGTTGATGTCGCAGAACATTTTTGCCAGCTTTTGGGAGTCCATCGCGCAGACTTTCTCGGCATTTTCAAGGTTGATCGCGTAATTGGCGATAAAAGTGTCGATCATGTCGAAATCGGCCCGCTTCTTGCCGTCAAGCTCCACGATCTTGCCGTTTTCAATTTTGATGCCGGGTTTGGGATCGTTGGGGCCGTTCATCGCCATCATGCCGACTTCAGGCCATTCCTTGACAAAACCGTCCTGGTTAACCGGCCGTTTTGCCAGCGCCTCAAATCGTTTTGATTTCAAGTTGAACCTCCCTTACTAAATGTACGATGGGAAATCGTTCTTCGCTTTACTCCCCAAAGTACTCAGCAACGCAATCCCTACATCCCTGGCAGCTATCAGCGCCTGCCGCACCGCGCCGGAATCACCTGAGAAAAAGATGATCACTTCGTTGGTAAGGCTGGTACCCTTTGCCGGGGACGAAACCGCAAGAACATCCACGTTGGCCGCCTTTACGGCGGTATCCGCGGTAACCACCCCGATTGCCGCAGGGGCGCCTACCACGAGTCCGAAAGCCTTGCCCAGCGGCGCGCCGAAAGCCTTGGCGCAGGCGTGGCTGGCACGCGCCGTGTACTGTAGTTCAATGTGGCCCGCTTCATTCGCGTACACATCGCCAAAAGTCCGTGTAAGCTCCTTTAACGTAACCTCAACGGCCCTGCGGGCATCGGATACGTCCTCCGCGCCAAAAATGATCAGGTTACCGTGACCGGCCCCGCCCTTGGTGTCCCTAGGCAGTTCGATCTTGATGATCTCGGTATTGGTGGCCTTCACCGCCTCGTCCGCCGCCATGATCTGGGGGCCCGCCCCCGTTCTGCCGCCGATAATGCCGATTGAACGGTACTTCTCGTCGATCTCCAGGGCCTTGTGTACCGACGGGTCAAGGTTGGCTATAACCAGCCCCAGCGTATCGCCGATACCGGTTCCCACAAATTCGGTCAATCCCGCGCCGCCGGCACAACAAGAAGAGGGAACTTCCGCCGGGCCGCTCTCTACGCTTCCCACCTTCTTCATAACCTCTTCCATAATTTTATTTACCATGCTGTCGTTCATTGTTTAAGCCTCCCCCTTAACCGAGTGATTTCGGGAGTATCTTCTCGGTATCACTATGGGGTCTCGGTATGACATGGGTAGATACCACAGTACCGATCTTTCCGGCAGCGGCGCTGCCCGCGTCAACGGCGGCCTTTACAGCGCCGACATCCCCGCGCACCATAACGGTAACAAGACCCGAACCGATCTTCTCGTAACCTACGAGACTTACGTTGGCGGCCTTTGTCATAGAATCGGCGGCCTCAATCGCCCCGACCAAACCTTTGGTTTCGACCATTCCCAATGCTTCCTGCGTCATACAAGGTCCTCCTTGTTACCCAAATTAACTGATTTGACTTTTCCCGGAATATAGCGGGAAAGATTTCCAATACCATCTACCATGTTCTTCTCCTTAACACATAGAATTGCGCGCAAAAAATTGCGCTATGAAAAAATGGTAAGTCGGTTTTTTTTTTGCGTCAACAAAAAAATATTAGTTGAGCTAACAGCAGTTGAGTTTAACAGGAGATAAGTTCACCAACGGAGGAGGGGCGCTCATCGCCGGATTCCCGTCAGCACGTGCGACGCGACACGCGACGTGTAGCCAGAGGGCATGGAACGGAGTTAAAATGACGGAAGGGTTTATGTATGAAAAAAATTATGGCTATTTTGATGGGGCTGGCGGCTACGGGCGCTTACGGGGCTGAGGATGTTTTTTACCGCAAGGTCGGAAGTTTTGAGCTTTATATGCTTGTGGAAACCAGGGGGCCGGGCCGGGATCAGATTCTGATCGGCGCCGGTGATGAGCTAAAACGCCGTTACCTTCCCCGGAATTTTCAGTCGGAGCTTAATACCTTCCTTGTCAAGGCCGCAGGGCGTGTTGTGCTGGTGGATACGGGGTTCGGCGGGGCCGTCTTTGAAAGCATGAACAAACTTGGGGTCAGGCCCGGCGACGTGGACGCGGTGTTGCTGACCCACATGCACGGGGACCATATCGGCGGGCTTGCCAGGGACGGGAAGGCCTTGTTTCCCAAGGCTCTTGTCTACGTGGCCGAACAGGAGCGGGAGTTTTGGACCAAAACCCGCGTAAACCAGGGAGCGCTTGCCGCCCTTGCCCCCTACGGCGACAGGGTTCGTACTTTCAAACCGGGGAAAGCGGGAGGAGCCATTGAGGAATTGCTTCCCGGTTTCACCGCTATTGCCGCTTTTGGCCATACGCCGGGCCACACCGTTTTTCTTATCCAAAACGGCGGGGCAAAGCTGCTCGTCTGGGGAGATCTGATGCACGTCCAGGACATACAGTTTCCCAGGCCGGACATCTCGGTAACTTACGATACCGATCCCCTTATGGCCGCCGAGTCCAGGAAGCTGATCCTGGAATACCTTGCCCGGAACGGCATACCCGCGGCGGGGATGCACCTTATCTACCCCGCCATAGGGACAGTAAGTCCGGACGGGAAAGGCGGCTATACGTGGGTACCCGCCGGAAACTAAGCCCTCTCAGTGCCTCATTGTTTTGGACAGGTAAGGGTAGCGCGGGCGCTTGGCTGACTACAGTACTTTGCAATCACGCATGACTGACAGCGGGGGCCTATAGGCCGGCAGACCTGCTGGCCGTACAGCACAAGCAGCGCGTTTATGCGCTTCCAAAACTTTAGCGGCAGTATGCCGCGCAGGATCGCTTCTGTTTCGTCCGGCTTTGCCGATTCGAGCCAGCCGGTACGGTTACAGGTACGGTGTACATGGGTATCAACGCAGATACCGTCCATATCAAAAGCCTCTATACAGGACAAGATTCGCCGCCTTCCTGCCTACCCCGGGCATAGCCAACAGCGCTTCCATATCGGCGGGAACCTCGCCGCCATACTTGCCGATTATTATCCGGGCAATCTTCCGCAGATTCGCCACCTTTGTCCGGTAAAAACCGGCCGGAAACGCGAGGCGTTCCGCCTCTTCTGTACTCAGCTTGAGGAAATCCACCGACGTGGGCGCCCTTTCAAGTAGCGCCTTGCTTGAGGCAAGGGTTACCTTATCCTTAGTCCGCAGGCTCAGGCTCGTGGAAAGAAGCACTGCCTAGGCGTCCCTGCGGTAACGCTCCGCAACGGTACTGACTGACGGGTTGTTGCCGGCCTCCTTGGGAAAAGAAGCCCGCCACCCCTCCAGCGCGCTTAGGGCGCCTTCCCAGTCGATGTCCGCCTTCACCAGGCGCCGCGCTCCAGCAGACAGACGGCAATAGCCTCGACGGCGGCGCCCTGTCCCACATCCCCCACGCCGTTGCCGCTCTTGCCCTTGACAAATACCTTTGTTTCCTGGATGTCGAGCGCCTCCGCCAGAGATTTCTGTATCGCTTTGCGGTAGGGCAGTATTGAGGGGGCCTTGCAGCTTACCACCGAATCGATGTTGGCTATGCGCCAGGGGGACAGTTTTAGCGTGGTGTAGACGCAGAGTTTTAGCAGATCGAGGGAACAGGCGTCCTTGCATGATGGGTCATCGGGGGGAAACAGTTCGCCTATGTCCCCGATCCCAACCGCGCCCAGCACCGCATCCAGTACCGCATGGCACAGTACGTCGCCGTCCGAGTGCCCGTCCTCCCCGAAATCCGCTTCAAGCTGGACGCCGCCCAGCAAGAAGCGCCTGCCCGGTACAAGGGCGTGTACATCCCGCCCAAGCCCTATGCTGTACCTGCTTGTATTGATCATACAGCGATTATAACGGCGCCACATACGGATCATCAACCCGCCCGCCCGCCCGCCGCGCTGTCATTAAAAAGATTACGCCCACACGGGCCCGTTAAAAAAATAGGGAGGACGTACCTGTATTATCTCACCGGCTTCTGCAAACAGGTAATTGTTGCCTGCCTGA
>JAITKQ010000053.1 GCA_031278295.1 Spirochaetaceae bacterium
GATGTGTGGTATACTGTTGCGTGGAGTTCCGCGTGGCGCGGTGTATCGGAAGCCGCGTTAAATCAAACGGATCTTTTGGAGGAATACTTATGAAAAAGAACAAAATAAGACAGTTTTACGCTATAGGAATGGCATGGTTCCTGCTCGCGGGTGTGGGCATCCTGTTTTCGGGGTGCGACCAGCTCCAGGCGATGCTGGGGATAGGCGGCGAGGAGGAAGGCGAGGAGGAAGGCGAGGATGACGAGGCGATAGCGTATAAGAGCTATTATGTGAAAGCCACCGGGAATGATAATAGCGCCGGTACTAAGACGGCGCCCCTCGCAACGGTAACGGCGGCGTTGCAAAAGCTGGCAGCGGACTACGCGGCGGTGTCCCCCGCCTGGCCGAACGAAGAAAGCGGGGGGATTGTTATTCTGGGCACGGTAAACGCCAAGCAGATTGACATAACCGGCGCGGGATACCCGCACATCGTCCTTGCCGGCGGCAGCGGGGCGGCAGCGGGGACATTGGCCCTGTCGGAGGCGGCGGCGGACTACCTCTTAATGGTGAGGGAGGGCGCGTCCGTGTCCCTGCGGAACATCACCTTAAAGGGCTGGAACACAGGCGGTGGCTCTGCGGCGGGCTTTGTCCGGGTGGGCATTCTCGGGACTAACACCGCCGACGGGACGCTCCGCCTTGAGTCAGGCGCGGTTGTCAAGGACAACAATACCGAGGGCACTAATGGCAGCGGGGTGGTGGTATACCACGGGCACTTCATCATGGAAGAGGGGAGTGAGATAAGCGGCAACACCGGCACTATCTACGGCGGCGGCGTGTATGTGCATTACGGCGCAACGTTCACCATGAACGGCGGGACCATAAAGGGCAATAAAGCCGGGAACGGCTCCTACGGCGGCGGCGGCGGGGTGTTTGTAGGAGGCGGCACGTTCACCATGAACGGCGGGACCATCAGCGGCAATACCGCTACCAACAGCGGCGGCGGCGTGTGGCTGGATAGCACCGCCACATTCAGCAAGACGGGCGGCATTATTTACGGGAATGATGACGACGATGTCTTGAAAAACACTGCCACCAACGGCCACGCGGTTTACGTCGCCACCACCCCGGCGACGAGCTACGACACCACGTTGGGGGAAACGGATAATTATCCGCCGACCCCGTAAACCGGGGGCAGCGGGTAAACAAGTAACAAGGGAGAACGGGCCGTCCGGCTTGCGCCGGACGGCCCGTTTTTTATTCGCAGTGGGGTCTAATACCCCGCCCCTTGAGGCGCTTAGAATTAGCAACACCGACAAAAATTGGTAGTAAACCATTGCATCCTACCGCGTGATTGGTGCGCCGCAGAGCAGCTTGTCTTACAGAACTCGCCCGATACCCCATACCACGAAAAGGCCGAATCAAGCGCGGCATGGGCCTGGCGGCGTTCCAGGTAATTTTGTATTTACCGTTCTATCAATGCCGGCGTGTACGAAACGCGGGGATTGGAGGGGCGCGAAGCGTTCGCGCGAAGCCCGGTTTCCGGCACGAAGTGCCGGAAATGCGCCCATATTACCTGAAGAATTTTTGTAAATGTAAAACCGCTGTAAAATAGCCTTTAGCTTGACTTTTTTTGCAAGTAGACGTTTAATTTAAAAGTAACACCGTATTTTATGACTCCGATACCATTCGGAAAAGAGGAGCTTATGGATATACAACTGCAAGAATTTATCGAAAAAATAAAGAAAGACGGAATCGAGCAGGCATCGGGAGAGGCTGCCCGCATCAGGACGGATGCTGAGGCGGAGGCAAAACGGATAGTCGACTCTGCCGTTAAAGAGGCCGCAAGCGTTGCGGAAAAGGCAAAACAGGATGCGGAACGCTTTGAAAGGACGGTGATGGCGGCGCTTGGGCAGGCGTCCCGTAACCTGATTCTGTCGTTCAAGGGCGAAATCGAAGCGATTTTGGACAAAATCATCGTCAAAAATATAGAGGCGGCCTTTACCGATGACACGTTGAAGGCGCTTATCCCGGAAGTTGTTAAAGGGCTAAGTTCCGGCAAGGAAACCGTTGATGTGATTTTGAATGAAAACCAGCTTAAATCGCTGGAAAATTGGGCCCGCGGCGCACTTCAGGCGGAAATAGCCAAAGGACTCGAGATAAAAGCGGGCAAAAACCTTGCGGCGGGCTTCAGGGTTGCCCTGAAAGACGGTTCCGCGTACTATGATTTTTCCGCCCCGGCGGTTGCCGAGGCGCTTGCCGCTTACCTCAACCCCCGCGTCGCGGAGATCGTAAAAGGAAATTAAAAAGTGTATTACTTTCTGATAGCCCAATTGCCGTATTTGAACTACGGGGAGGCTCCGCCGATAAGCTCCGCGGCGTTCAAAGAATTGTGCAGGGGGTATTTACTGCCGGGGCACTTTAAACTGTTGCGCCACTGCGTCTGCGGTATGCCGGAGGGGGCGAATAGGACGGAAAAATTCCGCGCCGTGGATTCAGCCTTCATAAAAAAGTGGCGCAAACGGGAACGTACATTGACGCTGGCCCTGGCGCAGTCTCGCGCGGCCCGACTCAAAACGGAGGCCCCGCCGGCGGAACACTGGGACACGGACGCGGAGAATCAGGCAAAGGCCGCCGCGTCTATGGATAACCCGCTTGAGGCGGAGCTTTTCCTCGATAAAGGACGCTGGGACGCGGTTGAACAGTTACGGCAAAATGCGTACTTTAGCGTAAACGCCGTTTACGCCTATATGCTTAAGTTGCTGCTGATTGAACGCCGGGCCGCGTTCAACACGGAAAAAGGTTTTGCTGAATACAAGGCCTTGTACGCATCCATCATGGAAAAAGCTCCGGGCATAGGGGCGACAGGAGATAGTTAATGATCGGAACAAAAGGTGTAGTGGCCGCGGTAAACGGCAACATGGTCAATATCCGCTTCGATGGGCAGGTCTCCATGAACGAAGTAGGATTCATCCAAATAGGGGATAAAAAATTAAAGAGCGAGGTAATCCGTATACGCGGTGATATATGCTCTCTGCAAGTTTTTGAGATGACGCGCGGGATCAGGGTCGGCGATGTTTGCGAGTTTAGCGGGAATATGCTTGCGGTGGAACTGGGGCCGGGGCTTTTGGGACAGGTTTTTGACGGGCTGCAAAACCCGCTGCCGAAACTGGCCAAACAGACCGGATACTTCCTTGAGCGGGGCGTTTACCTGGACCCGCTTCCGCTTGACAAGGCGTGGGACTTTAGCCCGGCTGTGAAGGCAGGGGATACCGTTTTGCGCGGCGATTGCCTGGGAACCGTGCCGGAAGGCGTTTTTAAGCACAGGATCATGGTTCCGTTCAACATGTACAAGACCTACAAGGTCAAAACCATTGCCGGGGCGGGCGCTTACAAACTGAGGGACACGGTAGCCGAAATTGAAGACGAGACGGGCGAGGTCACAAAGCTGGGCATGAGCTTCTTTTGGCCTGTCAAACGCGCGGTTGACTGCTACGAGGAGCGTTACAAGCCCTCCGAGCCCATGGTTACCCAGCTTCGTATCATAGATACATTCTTTCCGGTGGCGCGAGGCGGCACTTACTGCATTCCCGGGCCCTTCGGCGCCGGTAAAACGGTGTTGCAGCACTGCACCAGCAAGAACGCGGACGTTGACATCGTGATAATAGCGGCCTGCGGGGAGAGGGCGGGCGAGGTTGTCGAAGTTTTGAAGGAATTCCCGGAACTTGAGGACCCGAAAACGGGAAAACCTCTGATGGAGCGGACGATTATCATCTGCAACACCTCTTCCATGCCGGTCGCGGCGCGCGAGGCTTCGTTGTACACATCGGTAACGCTGGCCGAGTATTACAGGCAGATGGGGCTTAACGTGCTGCTGCTCGCCGACTCGACGAGCCGCTGGGCGCAGGCTTTGCGTGAAATGTCGGGCCGCCTTGAAGAGATACCGGGCGAGGAGGCCTTTCCCGCCTACCTCGAATCGACGATAGCCGGCTTCTACGAGCGGGCGGGAGTCGTGCGCCTGCGGGACGGCAGCCGGGGGTCAATTACGATAGGCGGCACGGTGTCGCCGGCAGGCGGCAACTTCGAGGAGCCTGTAACCCAGGCCACGCTCAAGGTTGTCGGCGCGTTCCACGGGCTTTCCCGTGAGCGGAGCGACGCCCGCAAGTACCCGGCCATACACCCGCTCGATTCCTGGTCCAAGTACGGCGGCATCATCAAAAATGAAAAGGTCAACTACGGCAGGAGGATACTGGCCCGCGGCATGGAGGTTGAGCAGATGATGAAGGTTGTCGGCGAGGAGGGCACGAGCATAGATGACTTTATCATCTACCTGAAGGGGGAATTCCTTGACGCGGTGTACTTTCAGCAGAACTCGTTTGACGATGTTGACCAGGCGGCAAGCACGGAACGGCAGAAGTACGTTTACAACCTGATCATCGCCATTTTGGGATCGAAATTCAGCTTTAATGCCAAAGACGAGGCGCGGCACTGGTTCAACCAGCTCCGGCAAAAATTCATAGACTACAACTATTCCGCGATGGACAGCGACAGGTTCAAGAGCTTTGAGGCGGAACTTCGCGGTATGTTAAAAGAAAAATCTTCCGGTCTTGACGCGGCAGCGGAAAAATTATTGGCAGAGGCGGTAAAATAATGGGTAAAGTATATAGCAAGATTGAATCGATAACCGGCAGCGTTATAACGGTCAGGGCGGATGGTATCCGTTACGGCGACCTTGCCGAGGTTGACACGGCGTTTGGTACATCGCTTGCCGAAGTGAACAGGCTTTCGGAAGGTCTTGTGTCGCTACAGGTCTTTGCCGGCGGGCGCGGCATCTCGACCGGCGACACGGTGCGCTTTTTGGGGCATCCGATGGAGGTTAGTTTTTCCGACAACCTGATGGGGCGGGTGTTCAACGGCTCCGGCAGGCCCCGTGACGGCGGCCCGGAACTGCACGAAAACCTTATACCTATAGGCGGGCCTTCCGTCAACCCCTCCGAGCGCATAGTCCCCCGCAAGATGATACGCACCGGTATCCCGATGATAGATATGTTCAACACGCTCGTAGTCTCGCAAAAATTGCCGATTTTCTCGATCTCAGGCGAGCCTTACAACGACCTGTTGGCGCGTATCGCCATGCAGGCCGAGGTTGACGTGATCATTTTGGGCGGTATGGGCCTCAAATTCGACGATTACCTGTTTTTCAAGGACACGCTGGAGGATGGCGGGGCGCTGTCACGCACCGTGATGTTCATACACACCGCCTCGGACCCGACGGTAGAGTGCCTGATGGTGCCGGATATAGCTCTTGCCGTGGCCGAGCAGTTTGCGCTGCAAAAGAAGGACGTGCTCGTGCTGCTTACCGACATGACCAGCTTTGCCGACGCTATGAAGGAGATTGCGATCTCGCAGGAACAGGTGCCGTCCAACCGCGGCTACCCCGGCGACCTTTACAGCCAGCTTGCGGCCCGCTACGAAAAGGCGGTTGACTTCGAGACGGCGGGTTCCATAACGATACTTGGCGTCACGACGATGCCGGGCGATGACGTTACCCACCCCGTGCCGGACAACACCGGCTACATCACGGAGGGCCAGTACTACCTGCGCGGCGGGCGGATCGAGCCTTTCGGGTCGTTGTCCCGCCTAAAACAGATGGTGAACGGCAAGACTCGCAAGGATCATCGCGCGATCATGGACGGCATGATAAAACTGTACTCTTACTACAAGGATACGCTGGAAAAGAAGTCGATGGGCTTTATGATGACGCCCTGGGACGGCAAACTGTTGAAGTATGGCGAGCGCTTCGAGAGGGAAATGATGGACCTGTCCGTCAACATTCCGCTTGAGCGTTCTCTCGATCTGGGCTGGGAAATACTTGCCGATTGCTTTAACCCGGAGGAAACGGGTATGCGGACAGAGCTTATCAACGAATTCTGGCCCAAAGGCAGATAGCTTATGGCTAAACTAAAACTTACAAAGAACGAGTTAAAGAAGCAGAAGGATCAGCTCAAGATGTTTCAGCGTTACCTGCCTACCCTCATGCTAAAAAAACAGCAACTACAGGCGGAGATTCGCGGCGTTGAGGCGCGAATCAACGAACTGCGCGAGGAAAAGGCGCGGCTGGACGAAAGTTTTAAGACGTGGATAGCGGTTTTTGGTGAAAAAGGCGTGTTTACAGCGGATATTTTACAAATAACGCGCGTTACCGTGCGGGAAGGCAACATAGCCGGCGTCCCTATCCCCATTTTCGAGGGCCTTGAGTTCGCGCTTGCCCGGTATGACTTGTTGAAAAAACCGCTGTGGCTGGATGCCGCCGTGTCAAACGTCAAAAAGGTTTTGGAAATCGACATGGAGGCGCGGACGCTGGAAGAACAGCAGCGCCGGCTTGAAAAAGAGCTGCGTACCACCACACAGCGCGTCAACCTGTTTGAAAAGATCAAGATACCGGAGGCGAAGGGCAACATCAAAAAGATTCAGGTCTACCTGGGCGACCAGCAGACGGCCGCGGTCGTGCGCGGCAAGATTTCCAAGCGTGGAATGGAGAGGGCAGCCGGATGATAGTACCGATGAAAAAAGTGGTCATAGTCGGCCTCGATAAGTTTCAGGATCATAATCTTTCAAAACTTCGCGATCTGGGCGTTGTGCATATCGAGCGGAAGGCGGTTCAGTCTGATACTTTGGGCGGCCTCCTTGACAAAAAATCCGATCTGGAGAAGGCTCTCGGAATTCTGCGGAATTTTGCGCCCAAAAAGAAGGACGCTTTCGTGCCTAGCGTGCTGGACGCTCCTGTTGATATGGGCGCTCATGTCCAGGCTCTTTCCGAAAAACGCAAGGCGGTGCAGGAACAGATTTACGTGGACTTGCGGGAGATCAGCCGTATCGAAAAATGGGGCGGTTTTGACCCCGCCGGATTCAAGAGTCTTGCGGAAAACGGCCTTTCGCTCTTTCTGTACGAGCTTCCAAAGAAAGTTTACGAGAGCCTGGGTGAACGGCAGGTAATCGTGCTGGGCAGGGACAAGGTCAACGTGTACTGCGTAGCGGTAGACGGGCCGCTGGAGGGCAAGCAGGCGTTTCAGCTTCCCGAGAAGTCCCTTTACGCGCTACAGGACGATGTGGAGAGGCAAAAAGCGGTGGTTTACGGTATAGAACTGGAACTTTCCACGCTTTTTTCCCAGAGCGGGGTGATAGAACGCGACATTGCGGAGATTTCCGAAAAAATAGAGTTTGAGACGGCGAAGATCGGCATGGAGGGCGTGGCGGATTGCCCCGCTGAAATAGCGGTCTCTTACATCAGCGGTTTTGTTCCCACGCCGGAGCTTGGCCTTGTAAAACGGGCCGCCTCGGAGAACGGCTGGGCGCTGTACATGTACGATCCGCTGGAGACGGAAACGCCGCCGACCCTGATTAAGAGCAACCCTGTTGTCAGCATAATAAAACCCTTGTTCTCGTTCCTCGGGACGGTGCCCGGCTACCGCGAGTACGATATAAGCCCTTCGTACCTGCTGTTTTTCAGCATATTCTTTGCGATGATATTCGGGGACGCGGCCTATGGTTGCGTGCTTTTTGCCATTAGCGCCCTTGCCGGCCTTGCCTTCAGAAAAAAATCCGGCAAGATGCCGGACGCGGCCAAGCTTTTTATGTGGCTCTCGTTTTGTACGATCTGCTGGGGCGCGATTAACGGGGCATGGTTTGCGATACCTTACGAGGCGCTTCCGCCGTTCCTACAAGCGCTCGTGCTGCCGCAGTTCAACCCGTCAGTCGCGTTGGAGTCCTTCCCCGGCATCCTACAGAAACTGTTCAAGATACCGGCGGAACAGCCCGGCAACACGGTGTACTGGAATGTACAGTTTCTCTGTTTTTCCATAGCGATAGTACAGCTGGTCTATGCCCACCTGAAAAACATCAAAAAACTGCTGCCGTCCCCGGTCGCGCTCGCGCAGGCCGGCTGGCTCGTGATGATGATAGGGCTTTACTTCCTCGTGCTTTCCATGTTGTTAAAGGTGGAGCTGCCCGGTTTTGCAGCGTACTTTATCGGCATAGGGCCGGCGGTGTACTTCATCTTTGCCGAGCAGAAGGGCGGGAATCCGTTTTTGAACGTGCTTAAAAGTTTTTCAAACATTTTGCCGACCTTTTTAAACGCGGTGGGAAGTTTTGCTGATATAATCAGTTATATAAGGCTGTTTGCCGTGGGGCTTGCCGGTACCTCGATAGCTCAAAGTTTTAATTCTATGTCGGGGGTAGGCGCGTTAACCGAAGGCGGGGCGGGGGCCGTGCAGTTCGCGCTAAAACTGTTTGCCGCCGTGCTGATACTTATTTTCGGTCACGGACTTAACATCATTATGAACGCTCTGTCCGTTATAGTACACGGTGTAAGGCTTAACCTTCTGGAATATGCCGGAAACCATCTTGCTATAGAATGGTCGGGTTATTCATACAAACCTTTTGCAGTTAGGCAAAAGAAAAATATTTAAGGAGAAATATATGGACGCTGGATTATTAGGTCAAATCGCCC
>JAITKQ010000094.1 GCA_031278295.1 Spirochaetaceae bacterium
CGGACGAATTGCAATCAATACTCGACGCGGCCCCCCCCCCCCCCAAAATGCGCGCTTAAGATACCGCGCCGCAAACCCTACTGCGTCCTTGCTGAGTTGCCTCTCATCCGTATTCATTAGCGCTGTAGTATTTTTACATTTACCGGTTTATCTTTGCCGGCAATGCCGTGTACGGAACGCGCAAGGGATTGGAGGGGCAACCCAAGGGGCTTGTCTGGCGGAACCCCGCAAAGCCCGGTTTCCGGCACGAAGGGCCGGAAATGCGCCCATATTACATGAAAAATTTTTGTAAACCTGCTGGTTAGCGCTATTCGCCCTGCTCATTCGTAGGTTTCCCCTGCTTTATCCATTATTTTTTAATACAGCGGAATTTATGGTTGACGGGGGAGGATCCGAGTTGTTGACAGCGGAAACGGCGCGCCCTACCCTTATACTATATTTATGGGGGATAAATGAATGATACACGCATAGCGGAGCTGGAGAGTCTGGTAAGCGGCTACCAGGCCTCCTACTACAACGGCGAGGCCGAGATACCGGACGCCGAATTCGACGCGCTCTGGGACGAGTTGAAACATCTTGCGCCGGACAGCCCGGTAATCATGCGGGTCGGGGCCGACAGCGCGGGCGGCTTTGCGAAGGAACGTCACCTGATACCTATGGGTAGCCAGGAGAAGGCCGCAAATGAGTCCGAATTCCTTGAATGGGCGGGTAAACTCGCGCTGCCGCTCTTTGTCGTGCAGTACAAGCTGGACGGGGCAAGCCTTGAGCTTCAGTACAAAAACGGACGGCTTTCCAGGGCGCTGACCCGCGGTGACGGCGTGATCGGGGACGACATAAGCGCGAATGCCCGTAAGATGAAGGGCGTGGTGGACGATCTGAACATGGACTGGAGCGGCGGGGTTAGGGGCGAGGTGCTGATGTTCCGTGAAATCTGGCGTACAAAGTACCCGGACAAGGCAAACTGCCGTAACGCGGCAAACGGTCTGATGCGTAAGAAGGACGGGCAGGGCTGCGAGGACCTTACGCTGATCGTTTACGACGCTTCCTCAAGCGGCGATGATTCCTACTTCTCCGGCGAAACCGAAAAGGTAGCGTGGCTCCGTGAACGGGGCTTTAAGGTGAGCGTAACAAAAGAATTCAACTGCCCGGAGGACGTTGTACGTTACAGGAGCGAAGTTGCGGAAAAGCGGATGAGTCTGCCTTTTGACATAGACGGCTTGGTGGTAAAAGACAACAAAACGGACATGGCGGACCTGCGCCGCGCCCGCCCGGAGCGTCAAATTGCGTTCAAATTTGAACTTGAGCAGGCGCTAAGCATCCTACGCCGGGTGGAATGGAGCGAATCGGGGGCGACGTACACGCCCATCGGCATAGTCGATCCTGTGCGCCTAGCCGGTACAACGGTTAAACGGGCCAACCTTTGCCACCCTGACATGATACGCGACATGAATTTGCGGCTGGGTTCCACCGTGGTGGTGGTAAAACGGGGCGAGATAATACCGAAAATCGAAGGCCGGGCGGATTGTTTTAACGGGAACGCCGACGAAGCGGCAAACAGCCCGGACATGCCCTTGTTCCATGTGGAGGGCGAACAGCTTCCGCCTATAGAAATCCCGACGGTCTGCGGTACCTGCGGCACCGCGCTGGTTGACTCAGGCACAAGGCTGTACTGCCCCAACGCGACCTGCCCCAAAAGGCTGCTGCATCGCATAAAAAAATGGGTGGACGTGCTGGACATACGCGAGGCGGGCAAAAAGACGCTCGAACAGCTGTTCAACAAGGGGCGTATCAGGCGGATACCGGATCTGTATACGCTGGAGGTACAGGAATTGGCCGCTTTTGAACGGATGGGCGAGCTTTCCGCGTCAAAATTGATACACAATATCCGCAAGCCGCGTAAATTGTCACTTGCGGACTTTATCGCCGGATTCGATTTTGAAGGCATTGGCAGCCTGACGGTGGAACATATCACGCAGGCAGGGTACAACAGCCTTGAAAAACTGAGGGCGGTCGGCGTTGAGGAGCTTTCCGGCGTTTTTGGCTCCGGTGAAATAACGGCCCGCTCCATTGTGGAGGGGCTGAAAGAGACGGCGGGGGACATGGACGCCGTGCTAAAAACAGGTTTTATCAAACTGACAAGCGGCGTACAGCTTCCGCTTGCCGGCAAATCCTTCTGCTTTACGGGGGAGTTGGCGGCGATGAAGCGCGGCGATGCGGAAACAAGGGTGAAGGAACTGGGCGGCCTGGTAAAGTTGTCCGTTACGAAGTCGCTTTCGTACCTTGTAACGAATACTCCGGAGAGCGGCTCGTCAAAGAACAGGAACGCGGTAAAACTGGGCATAAAAATAATAAACGAGGATGAGTTTTTAAAAATAGTGAGGAAGTAGGGGTGAGGGGCTTTGTTGAGGAGGGAATAAATTCGTTCAGGATAGCCGGTTTATTTTTCTGTCCGCTTTCCGCTAGCGTGAACGGATCTGCCTGGCAAGCGATTTTTCCTTTCACGTTGATCCCATATTGAGCTCCGATAGCTGTAGCCGCCGGATAGCGGGGGCGCTGCCCTAGGCACCTTATCAATGCGCGGTCTCTTCCCGCACTCCGTTGTTTTATGGAAACTCAACCCGCAGTGTAGTCAGCAAACCAAATAAACTTTGACCATTCAAGCGTCGTTACTTCATCCGTGATGTCAACGGGCGTTGGATTTGTGCC
>JAITKQ010000138.1 GCA_031278295.1 Spirochaetaceae bacterium
CGCCGTTTGCGCCTGAGCCTGAGCCATCATAAAACGTCCCGTCATCGACCGTCCCGCGTTGTCACCCTCGTCCTCGCACTGCCGCAGCTCGCTGTAGTACGCCAGGCGCTCTTCCAGCAACCCCAAATCACGGCTAAATTCCATAAAATTAAGCAAGGCCTCCACCCCGGACGCGAGCGTTCCCTTGAAAGAGGGTATCTTTTCCGCCATTTTGTTGTACGCTTCAAGCCCGGCAGCCCAGTCCGGGTCGTCCGCGTACAGTTTCGATAAATCCCATGTGTCATCCCGCGCCGCTTCGGAGCGCGGTGGTATTTTTTTGTCCAACATGGGAAGGATTCTAGCAAATGAAGGGCGTTTTCAACCAGTATCCGGAACGGACGGAGAAGGCGGCTCAAGCCGCACGGCGCAAGTCGCCGTGCGGCTTGTTGAGTCGTACAGGACGCGGTACACATCGAAGTACGAGGACCAGCCGTCGCCGGACCGGGCAAGCGCCCGCAGACGTGAGAGGCCGTAAATTGTGCGGATAGAGCCGCAACGCCCCTGCCGGTACGTTTTTTCGTCGTGCGCCGCCACATAGTCAGGTTTCGGTCCGCCCGAATCGTACTCAAAGCCCCATAGCAACGACGCCATGGAATGTTTTTTAACGCCGGCTGGAATCACGTAGTTAAAAGCCTCCCCTACCGCTATACCCTCCGGCAAAACCTTGTTCATCAGGCGCCTGAATTCCTGGCCTGAAAACGGATATTCCGTGTCGACGGAGGCTATCTCGCCGCGGGCGAAAATACCTATGGATAGCGGCGCGGCAAAATCAAGGCGCGGCAGCGGGTTGAAACCCGCCGTGTAAAGGAGGGGCACCCCGGCGCGAAGCGCGGCCATAGAGAATACTTCGATTAAGGCAAGGTGCGGTAGAAAAACCGCCCTACCCTCTTTTGAGAAGGAAAAAACAAGCCTGTACGTTGCGGGGTCGCCCATACCGGCAGGCGCCGGTATGGGAAGGCTCCCTGCGAGACCGTCATTCTCTGAATAATTTTTATCTAACTGTATGTTATTTTTGGTAACACCGGAGTCGGGAGAGCATACCCCGCAATTATCAGTACAATTTTCCATACATGAAATATTATTTCTTTTATATAAGCTGGACCTTTCATATTCTGACAGTAGTCTATTTTTTGATACACATGAAGAAATTATATCCCATGAAAGAGTTTTCCCCGGTGCCCTAGCGCCGTTTATCCGTTTAACATACTCTTCATTCTCGCTGAATATACGCCGCCATACATCTTCCCTGAAAAATTCAGTCCAGGCGTCCAAACGGCAGCCGGCCCTGTACGCCTGCTCTATAAGTTCCCCCGCCCGTTCATCCCCGCGGGCGATAAGGCCCTCGACCGTCGCCATGAACGGATCGTGTACGCTTACCTTGTGTCCGTCCCGCTTCAGTTCATCCCGTATCCGGCCTAGCGACTGCCTGGCCTTCCCCTCCCCTATCTGGGCGCTCCACTGAAACGGCGTATGCGGTTTGGGTACGAAAACGCCTACGTTTACCGAAAATTTTAGACCGGTTCTTCCGGACAGTTCCTTTACAAAGCTTACGATCGCGTCATCCTCGGAATTTACGGCGTCCCCTTCCTCACTTACCGGTAGCCCTATCATAAAGTACAGTTTCGCCTGCCGCCATCCGTTCTTTTTTGCCTCCGCCATGATGCCGGCAACGGAATCCATGTCTATCCGCTTGTTTATCGCCGCCTGCCAGTCATCCAACGGCGTCTCTACCGCAAAGGTTAGTCCGCTTTTTCGAACATGGGATATTTTTTCCAGTATACCGAGCGAAAATGTAGAGATATGCAGGGACGGTAATTGAAACGACACCCTCCGTCCGGCGAATCTTGCGTTGAGTCTGTCTATAAGGCCTTCTATGTGCCGGTAGTCACCGCTTGAAAGCGAGGATAGGCTTATCTCGCGGTAACCGGTCTTCGCTATACATTCCGCCGCCTCCTGCTCAACAATGTTTGCGTCCTTCTGTCTCATCGGACGGTACCAGACGCCGGCGTGGCAGAAACGGCAGCCGTTGGGACAGCCCCGCATTATCTCAACAACGCCATGGTGCTGCGTTACCCGCATACCGGGAACCGGAAAAACGTGAGCTTCGGCCCCGCGCTTCGAAAACCCTATGTCTATCGCGCGGACGGCCCGTTCTTTTCCCTTTACCCAGACGGAAGGATGGGTTGACATACGGTTCATTAGGACTTCCCTTCTTGCGCCTTCCGACTTCATGCGGGCAAGTTCTTCTGTCAGGTGAAAAAATTGATCCTCCGCCTCACCTATCCAGAAGGCGTCGATAAAACGCGCGTAAGGCAGCGGGTTTGAGACACAGGGGCCGCCCGCTATCACGATAGGACATCCGTCCTTCCGTTCCTCCGCACGCGGAGGAATACACGCCGTTTCCAGAATCGCCGGCACGGACGTTATACCGAGTTCATAGCCCAGCGTAAACATCAGCATATCCGTATCGCAGAGCGCGATGCCGGTATCAAGCCCGTAAAGCGGTATGTTTTTTTCTTTAAGCAGCTTTTCAAAATCGGGAGCCGGCGCGAAAGCCCTGTCACAGGAAACGCCGTTCAGCGCGTTCAGCCTGTTGTACAGTATACGTAGGGCATGATTCGACATACCGAGTTCGTACAGATCGGGGAACGCTATCACCGTTTGAAACGGAGCATCCGCTTTTGCCAGCATTCCGTACTCGCCGCCCGTATAACGCGCCGGTTTTTCAACCGTAAGCAAAAGGCCGCCTAAATCCTTAAGCGGATCTATGTACCTTGCCATCTAGTACTGAAAGCGCCTTATGTGGATACTCAGGGCCAGTCCTATACCTGTCATCGCGGTAATCAGCGCCGAACCGCCGTAAGACATAAAAAGCAACGGTATTCCGGTTATCGGCATTATGCCCATCGCCATTCCAACGTTTATAAGAAAATGAAATATGTACATCCCCGCAAGTCCCGCGCTTATATAACAGCCGAAAGTGTCTGAGGTGGTCTTCATTATTTTTACAAGCCGCATGATTATCAGCAAAAAGAGCAGAAAAACCATGATGCCGCCCAAAAAACCCCATTCTTCGGAGTATATCGAAAATATAAAATCCGTACTCTGCTGCGGCAGAAATCGGTAATGACTCTGCGTACCCTGTAAATAGCCCTTGCCAAGTATGCCGCCGGAGCCTATCGCCGTAACCGACTGTATGATGTTCCATCCCGAACCGCGCGGGTCTATATCGGGGTCCAAAAACACTATCAGCCGCATAATTTGGTACGGCTTTAGCACTTTTTGACCGGCATAAGACAGGCATAACGATAAAACTATTATCAGGGCGCAGTAACTTATCCAGTAAAAAAATATTTTTTTGTTGTGTATGTATCCAAAAAGCGATATAAAAAAAACAATTGAAAGCGTACCTGCCGTTATTGTGATAAAGGTTTTATTCGACAGCATCAGTAAAAACGGTATGCTTTTTCCGATAATATGTGTCTGCCACAGGGGGAGTACAAGTAAAAGTCCCGACAGACTTATAGTTACAAGGAAAAAAACAATGTACCGTACCGCAACGCCGGATATAAACATCATTACAAGTAGTATTGCTATGAATACCAGCGATGTACCAAAATCCGGCTGCATCAGGATTATCAGCATCGGTACGAAAGCGATTACGCATGAAATAACGAAACGCCACACATCGCTCCTGCTGTTTTTCGTGCTGTCCAAAAAACGCGCCAAAAATATAATTGTCGTTAATTTTGCGAATTCCGAAGGCTGTATTCCAAAAGGCCCGATGCCCAGCCATGCCCGCGCTCCGTTTACGACGCGCCCAAACAAGCAGGTATAAACAAGCAGTGCAAGCGCGCCTAAATACATATATACCGACACATAGTAAATACGGCGGTAATTCAGCATCGCTATGACAAGCGTGATAACAAGTCCGCTTACACTCCAAGAAATCTGGCGCAGGTACTCGCTGGAAACCGATACGCCGAAGGTTGTAACGCTGGACGAATAGATAAACAGTATTCCAAATACGGTCAGAAGTACAGCGGAAAGCAGCAATGCGTAATCAACTTCAAGAAAATCATGAATCTTCATACCCTTTCTCCCGCGTTTATCCCTGTTAAATTACAATATTTCTCCCGTTGCGCCGAATCTATTCTCTTCGCCCGGACATCGGGATCAGGTGTTGAAAACGCAGGGCCGCTACCGCTTCTTCATAAGTTTGTCCTGCAAATATTCCCTGAAAAATTATCGCCGAAGCGTAGGTTGCCCACCATTCCCAGGTATTTACGGCTTCGACTATTACTGAAACAACAACTTGTTCATCGGGCTTATCACTGTTATACGGAGCGTAGGCCGCAAACCACGAATGCCAGCGGTCGTGTAGTCCCACCTCGCTCGTTCCGGTCTTGCCAGCGATCTCCACCGCTTCTATATTCAGCGGAAACCGCGCCGTACCGGAACTTATCACGGAACGCATGTCCGTGCGGACGGTTTCAAATATTGATTTATCTATATCCGATTCGTGCAAAACTTCAGGTTTTACTATTTCTTCTATCACGCCGCTTACGGGATTCCGCACATCTTTCAAGATGTGCGGTTTGTAAATCACGCCGTCATTCACCGTCATCGCAACAATATTGGCCATCTGTAACGGCGTTACCAGCGTATAACCCTGTCCTATCGACATATTCATCGTGTCGCCGTCCTGCCACCTTTCGCGCAGCCGGCGTTCCTTCCACTGTGGTGTCGGAATAAAACCCGCTATTTCGCCGGGTAAATCTATGCCGGTGAGCTCGCCGAGTCCATAGTCCCTCGCGTAAGAAACTATCCGCTCAATACCGAGGTTATCGCGCCCGACAACCCAAAAGTAAATGTCGCAGGATTGTGACAATGCCCTCTCCAAATTAACCCGCCCGTGACCGGGTCTGCGTATATGGCAACGCCAGTTCCTCTCTCCGTACCACATCTCCCCCTGACAATCGACAGTTTTTTCCGGCGGAAAAGCATCTTCGCCCAGGATACCTGTCGTCATGATTATTTTGAAGGTTGATCCGGGAGGGTAGCCGGATTGTATAGCCCTGTTCAACAGCGGTTTGTTTACATCGTTTACAATGAGCTGGTACTCCGCCCCTGAATCGCCGCTGTTGAATATGCCGGGATCGTACCAGGGGTACGAAACCATGGCGAGTATCTCTCCGGAAGCGGGCTTCAGCACGACAACCGACCCTATCCGGTTTCCCAGCGCCTTTTCGGCAAGCGTTTGTATTCCGCCGTCTATCGTCAACACCAGATTCTTGCCCATTTCGGGCGCTTCGCGGATTATCTCACGGTTGCGGGCAAGCCGTCCGTTCACGTCAACCGTCCGTATCTCACGTCCTTCCCTGCCGCGCAATAGCTCGTTGTACTGCTTCTCTATACCTGCCTTGCCTATTATGTCACCCTGTTTGTAGCCGTGGTTGTACAGCACGGTCAGTTCATCCTTCGTTATGTTACCCACATACCCTATCACATGGGATAAGCTTCCGGTGTCACGGTAGTTGCGCACCGGCTTTGACTGCCAAGAAACTCCCGGCAGCATGTCAAGGTTTTCGGCAAGAACGGCTATCGTGTTGTACGGTATATTCGAAGCTATCTCGATTGGCCGGTACAAATGGTAGTACTCATGCGGCAGCTTTTTGTCTATCTGCTCGCGCGGAATACGGAGTATACCCGCGAGACGATCCAACAGGGCCGGTATTTCATCCCGCTTGACCTCTGCGGGAGCTATCACAACCGCAAACGAATCAATATTGAAAACAACGGGCTGTTCATAATTGCGGTCGAATATCTCGCCCCGCTGGGCCGGCAGCGTTATCGTTCTCTTTGATATATCGTCAGCCCGCAAACGGTACAATTCCCCGTCCAGTATCTGCATGGCAAAAAGTTGTCCGGCATACAGCGCAAAAATGGTTATGAATATGGCTTGAACAAGTAATATACGTTTCTGGAATTTTTCCCCGTTATTTTCCGGGCCGTTTAACCGTATCTCCATACCGTCCCTCCAGGTCCGTCCTCAAGTACCACGCCGCGCTCTTTCAGCGTGTTACGTATTTCGTCCGCCCGCGCGAAGTTTTTCGCCGCTTTTGCCGCGGCGCGTTCCGCCACAAAGCTCTCTACCTCCGCAGCGTCCATACCGCCAGAGGCGGCAGCGCCGTGCAGGCAGCCTTCCAGGTCCAGCCCCAGCACCCTGTCCATACCAAAGGCAGCCTCCAGCGCCGCTTTCGGGGGGACGCCGCAATCTTTTACCAGCCCCCACAGCGCGGAAAGCGCCCGCGGCGTGTTTAGATCGTCTTCAAGCGCGGTGTCAAACGCTTCCACATGAGCGCGTACCGAATCTTCGGAAACGCCGCCCGGCCCGGCCGTTTTTGCCTTTTCCCCTACCAAACGCAGTGTTGATAGCAGCGATTTGCGGGCGTTCCTCGCGCCTTTCAGGCTGTCCACGGAAAACTTGATCTGATTCCGGTAATGCCCGCCCAGCAGAAAGTACCGGTAATCCAGCGGATCAAAGCCCATCTCAACAAGATTCTGTAGCGTAATAAAGCTGCCGGCCGACTTGGACATCTTTTCTTTATCAAACACGAGGAACTCGTTGTGTACCCAGTATTTTACCCAAGGATGCTTGCCGGTCCCCGCTTCGCTCTGCGCTATCTCGTTGGTGTGGTGTATCTGTATATGATCTATGCCGCCTGAATGTATATCGAACTGCTCGCCCAGATACTTCATGCTCATCGCCGAACATTCTATGTGCCATCCCGGATACCCGCGCCCCCAGGGGCTGTCCCAGGTAAGCGCCTGATTCTCGAATTTGCTCCTTGTAAACCATAGCACAAAATCACCCTGATTCCGTTTGTTTCCGTCAATTTCCGTCCGCGCCTGCGTCTTCTGTTCATCGGGTTTCGGCCCTGACAACTCCCCGTAGTGCGGAAATTTCGCTATGTTAAAGTAAAGGTTGCCGCCCGCACTGTAGGTGAAGCCCGCCGCCTCTATCCGTTTAATCAGCGTTATCATGTCCTCGATATGTTCCGTCGCCTTACAGACAATGTCAGGCCGCCGTATCCGTAGCCGCTCCGTATCTTTAAAGAACGCTTCCGTATAGTACGCCGCCACTTCCAGCACGCTTTTGCCGCGCTCTTCGGCGCTTTTTAACATCTTGTCATCGCCGGTGTCGTCGTTGCCGGAAAGGTGTCCAACGTCGGTTACGTTCATCACGTGCGTTACATCGTAACCAAAACGGCGCAAAGTCCGTACCAGTATGTCATGTGTAACGTATGCCCGCAGATTCCCTATGTGCGCGTAGTTGTATACTGTCGGGCCGCACCCGTAAAAACCCACCTTCCCTTCGTGGACCGGCGTAAACGTCTCTATTTTCCGTCCAAGCGTATTGTATAAAGATAAAGGCATATCTCAATCTATGATTTTTCCACAAAAACATCAAGACGCACGGGCTGGTTCAGGAAGAGCTGTCCCCAAACCTGGTATTCGCGTTAAAGCGGCGGCGTCCCCGTCAACACGTCAACTTTTGCCGACTTTCGCCATTCACATGAATCGGAGCTTCCATGGGAAATTCCCGCTTTCGTACGACTGGGTTCATAGCCGGTACTGTTCATTTTCGGAAGTAAAAGGCGGACAGCAGATTTACATTTACAAAAATTCTTCATGTAATTTGGGCGCATTTCCGGCACTTCGTGCCGGAAACCGGGCTTTGCGGGGTTCCGCAAGGCAAGCCCCTTGGGTTGCCCCTCCATTCCCTGCGGGCACGCTTCGCGCGAACGCTTCGTGCGAACGCTTCGCGCGAACGCTTCGCGCGAACGCTTCGCTCCCCTCCAATCCCCGCGTTTCGTACACTACCGCTTTTTCGGCAATGATAGACCGGTAAATGTAAAATTACTGAAAGACGGTGCTATCCTTGCCATACAGGGCAAAAACATGGCATACTTACCGTATGATCACGGAAAATGGCGGTGAGTCCCGTTCGGACCTCACTTTCGAAAAAGTATGGAAAATGTTCCAGGAGACGGGCCGTCAGATGAATAAAACGGACCGTAAAATCAGCAAGCCGGGGAACAGACTGGGCGATCTGGCGGAGCATATTATCGCCCCCAAGCTGTTGGAAAAGTTTAACCGCCTCAAGTTTAACTTCGGGAGGATAGGCCACAATGTCCGCTTCAGGGATTCCGGTGGGAATTTTGTCGCGAAGGCGGACATCCTGCTTGAAAACGGCGACACCGTGATGGCGGTAGCTGTAAAATCAAAAGTAACGACCGACGACGTAAAAGAACATACGGTGCGCATGGAAAAGCTGCGGGCTTATGCCGATGAGCACGGGGACAAAAGACAAGTGATGGGGGCGGTAGCGAGCGCTATCATACCGGAAAGCGTTAAGTCGTTTGCGTTTAAGCACGGTTTTTATGTGATTGAACAGGCCGGCGACACGGTAAGTATAGATGCGCCCCAGGGTTTTGTCCCCCAAAAATGGTAGAGGCGCATGGGCAGGCATAATTTTGGAAGCTTAAGCCGCGTGTTTTGAAATTAACCGCAAGACAGAATAACGGAGGTTCTGATCGGCAAGATGGGCAATATCTTTATACGGGAAGCCGTGTCAGGGGACGCTGAACTGTTGCTTGAATTTGTACGCGCGCTTGCGGAGTATGAACACTTGGAAGATCAGGTGGAAGCGACTGTTGAAGGGCTGCGGCAGACTATTTTTACCGACAAAAGGGCCGATGCCCTGATCGCGGAATACGACGGGCAGGCAGCCGGTTTCGCGCTGTTCTTTCATAACTATTCTACTTTCAAAGGAAAACCCGGCCTCTACCTTGAAGACCTTTTCGTAAAGCCGGAACTGCGCGGCAAGGGTGTCGGCAGGGCTCTGTTACGAAATTTAGCCGCTTTGGCGGCGCGGCGCGGCTGCGGAAGGCTGGAATGGGCCTGCCTCGACTGGAACACGCCCTCCATAGCTTTTTACAAAAGTATCGGCGCTATCCCGCTATCGGACTGGACCATGTTTCGCGTGACGGAAGAAAAACTGTCGGCGTTGGCTAAATTAACGATTGGGTAGTGCGGACAGCCGCTTCCGCCCGGAGCTTAAGTCTGAAAAGTACCGTTAGCTAACTAAACGATCAATATTGCAATTAAGCTCCCCGCTTTCCGCAGTTTGGGCTGTATACGCAAATTGTTACCGGCCCACCCTTTCACGGCGATTCCCGCTTTTTTGGCCCTGAGCAGCCTTGTGCAGGTGAAAGCAGCATCGACCAGAAAACCCAGTGCGAAAATGCCGTCAACGAGCCATAAATAGGTTCCCAAAAGCAGGGCGATGCCCGCGACGAAATCCCAGTAAAAATAAACCACGGCGAGTGTTATCAATCCAAAAAAAGCGGAGATCGTCAGGCAGATTCTCCCTTGAAAATGACACCACTTTGTGTGCGGATAGGTCGAGTAATCCCAGCATTTTACCTTGAAGCATTTTTCCAGAAAAACAGCCATAATATATTCGACAGCGGTACACACGGCGGCACCGGCCAAAAATACCGCGAGAGGAAATGCTTTGAACGCGCTTCCTACGACATAAACGCCCGCTCCGCCGATCGCGTGGCTCAAGGCAAAGGGCCCTTTGAA
>JAITKQ010000155.1 GCA_031278295.1 Spirochaetaceae bacterium
GGCAAAACTGGACGAGGCGATCGAAAAAAATAACGTGGAGAACGAGGCGGAGTTCATCTCCTGGGGTATCGTTATCCCGCAAAACAGGGAATAGGGTGCCAATGGCGGACGGCGCGACAATCACGCGGTAGGAGGCAATGGTTTACTACCAATTGTTGGCGGTGTTGCTGATTTTAAGCGCCCCAAGGGGCGGGGTATTAAACCCCATGGCAGAATAAAAAAAGCATGGATTTCCTTAACGACTACACGGTTAAACATTTCTTTGAATGGGAGGAGCTTGTGAACGAGCTTTATTCCGGCGTGGGCGAGCGGCTTCTAACCCGTATCAAGATACAGGATTTAAAGCCTGTTAAATACATAGAATCGAAAGATCCGCCTCTGCCTGACGGTTCCCGGTGGCGGCGCGGTGTTTTTGGGGGCGTTTACGCCGAAATTTTTTGAACAGGTCCCGATCGGACAGGCTGACGAAGGTGTGCGCTGCCGTTTGTGCCCTCACCGCTGCGCGCTTCGCGGCGGGGCGGCTGGTATCTGCGGGGTGCGTTCAGGCGAGGGCGGGGGAAGCCTGCCTTTCTATGGCCGAGTCAGTTCAATCGCGGTTGATCCTATCGAAAAAAAGCCGCTGTTCCATTACCGGCCCGGTGAATCTATCCTGTCGGTGGGTTTTAGCGGCTGCAACCTGCACTGCCCCTTCTGTCAGAACTGGCGAATTTCACAAACAACGGAGACCGCCGGAAGCTTTGTTTCGCCGGAAGAGCTTGTGGCAAAGGCCCTTGCGCTGGGCTTGGAACAAATCGCATACACGTATTCCGAACCTCTCGTTCACGCGGAATATTTGATTGACTGTATGACGCTTGCCCGTTCACACGGGATCGCCAACGTGCTTGTGACCAACGGTTGCGTAAACGGTGAGGCCGCCGGGGAAATTATTCCTCTTGCGGACGCGGCCAACATCGACCTAAAATGTTTTTCGTCCCGGACTTACAGAAAGGTACTTGGCGGCTCGCTTTCCGCGGTAAAGGACTTTATCAAAGCATCGGCGGCCAATATTCATACGGAATTGACAACGCTGGTGGTTCCCGGTTTTAACGACAGCGTGGAGGAAATTGATTTGTGCGTTGATTTTATAGCATCCGTGTCCTGTGAAATTCCCTGGCATATCAGCGCCTGCCACCCGGCCTATAAAGTAAAAACTCCGCCCACGAAAGCGGAAACCATCCTAGGCATAAAAAAACGCGCCGGCAAAAAATTGTTATACCGCTATACAGGCAACATAAAAGACGATGACAATGATACGGTTTGCCTGAACTGCGGGTACGTTTTGATACGGCGGAACGGTTATGTTGTAAAAACGCCGGGGCTGGCAAAAAAAATTGAAAACGATGGTAAATACCGTTGCAGGCGGTGCGGCGCGGTACTACCGGTAAAATATTAGGAGATTCGCCATGAAAAATGACTTTATGATAACCGCGACAGAAACAATGCGGAATTACGCGTCGGACGTCGCAGGCGTATTAAGCAGGTACCCTGACTTTTCATCCAAACAAAATTTGAACGCCGTCGACGCGCTCGAAGTAAAATGTTTTGCGGACGGCGAGATGGAAGTTGAAATATCAACCTCGCTGCGCGGAAAAGACGTTGTTATTTTTTCGAGCAGCGCCCGCAACGAGGCGGGTCTCGATGTAAACAAAGCGAAACTTGAACTGTACCACGCGGTTGACGCGCTGAAACGTTCCCGCACCGAAAGGATAATCGTGTTTGAACCTTACGTATCCTGCGGACGCTCCGACAGGCAACTCATGCGTAATTCCGTAGGACTCTGGATACATTTCAAAACCCTTGTAAGCCTCGGCGCTTCGCATATCGTAACGTACCAGCTGCACTCCGATAAATCCAAGGCTATGGTGGATCCGGCCTTTTGTGTGTTTGACGATATTCCCGTCTTTACGCTGCTAAAAAAATATTTGTGCGACCATTATGTAAAAGATATAGAAACGCTTGAAAACGTGGTTCAAACCAGCTGGGCCTTCTGTTCGGTTGACGCTGGCGGCGAAAAGCTTACACAGCGTTTCGCTAACGCTTTTAACGCGCCGCTTGTTGTCGCTCATAAGCAGCGTAATTATTCAAAGGTAAACACGGTTGAGTCCATCAACATTCTGTCGGCGGAACCGATTGAAGGCAAAACGCTATGGATTGTGGACGATATGATCGATACGGGCGGATCCGTTGAAAGCCTTATCCTCGCCCTTGCTAAACGGAATCCGGCGGAAATCAATGTTGTTGCCGTCCACGCCCCGTTTTCCAGTCCCGCCCGCCAGCGCATCGCCGAGCTTACAGAAAAAAAACTTTTAAAGCGCATCATCACCACCGATACGATCTATTTCCCGCCGTCCACCCCGCAGGACTTCCCCAATTTACAGATCGTCCCGTCCGCCGAATTGTCGGCCCGCGTTATAAGCAACATAGTATCAGACCGGTCGATGGCCGACATCCATAAAACCTTTAACGCGCGGGAATACCTGCAAAATTTGGATCTGTTTTCCCCCTGATCTAAACCGCGGACGGCCCCGCCAAATTCAGCGTCAAGCTCCCATTCGCAAGGGCCTGTCGCGGGACAAGCGTATCGCGGCAAGCGGAATCGGCGCTTTACCCAAGGAGCGCCATTCACGAAGCGCAACAAACTGCCGGGACAGCTCACCAATCGATCATCCGCCATCCGCGCGGTTTCGGATTTTTGCCCGCACAGGGACGGCGCGGTAAGGGTTCATCTACCTGATCGTAAACAGGAGCCCTTCCCCGCGGCCAAAGATTTCGGCCTCGTACATACATTCCGCCTGCACGGGAGGCGTCGGGTACACGCCGCGCCGCGCCGCACGGAACAGGAAGTTGACGGTGGTTTCGCCCCTAGCAAATCTATCCCAGAAATACTGAATCTCGTTGTCAAAAATCACCTGGCTGCTGACAACACGATTGTAATTCCACCCGTCATCCCCCGAGTCTTCGTCCGCCTTCCGGAATGTGGCGGAGCTTGTGGTAACAAAACGGGCGTCAAGGATTTCAGCGCCGCTGGGAATAGGGGCCCGTAGCGCAAGGTAGGTCCTGTCGCGCCCGCTCGACACACGCAACTCGGCACGGTACAGTTTCCCGCTTTCAAGCTGATTTTCTTTTACCGGTTCGCCGCTTTCAAAATCGTAAATCGTCTGAAACACGCCTATCCCCTCGTCGCGGCGTACCTGCATTTCGGCGGGCAGGGCGTAGCTAAGGGCAGCCGTCCAATAGACGCTGCCCGTTCCGCGCCTTGTTACCACGAAAGGCAGCGCCGAATCACGGGGCAGGGCGGCAAACGGGAAATCCTTAAAATCAAAGGTCTTTGTTGCCGCTTCGGTGCCCGGCCACTTAAAACCGGCTTTCAAAAGTTCCCGCCCGTCAAGCGCCGCAACGCCTGTAACGTTTGTCTTTGTCAGGTTTTCAGCCTGTATCAGCCGGTCAAGGGCAGCCAGAACCTGCATGGTAACGGCGGTGTTGTTCCAGTAGCCGCCCGCCTTTTTGCTTTGCAGCAATGAGTACAAAAGGCGCGTGTTAATATCGTCCCCCGGGTACTCGTCAACAAAAAATTGTAGCGTCAAAGCAAGCTGTTCCGTTTTGCCGCCATAGTACGCAAACGGTTCGTCGCGGACGCTCAAATCAACGCCGCGGGCGTCCGGCCTAAGCAGGTTACGAAGGGTACGCGCCGTACCGCGCGCCACATCGCCCCGCGATGTGGCGCGCGCGGCCATGCCGGTAAACGCCAGCACCGCCGGGTTATCCTTGTTGGCGGCGGCAAGCTCCGATAAACGCACCGCGTCAACGGGTTTTTTTAGCAGCGCGAAAACGTACAGCATGTACGATTGCAGGTACGCGCTGCCCGCATTCATAAAATAGGAGTTTCCCTTCCGCGAAGAATTGCTGTACAAGGTTTGGTACTCACGGTTAAGGTAATCGTACAGCCTGCCGGTGTCGATCGCGGATGGAACCGGAATCTTTTTTTCCTCCGCTACCGCCAGTATATACGCGATACGAAGCGATACATAGGCGTCGGACTTTAGGCCGGAGGGCCAGTACGGAAAACCCCCGTCCGGACGCTGTACCTTTGCCCAAGACGCTATTTCTTTCTGTACGGCCTTTTTCGGGTTGGCAACCTCGTTCCGTAAACCGAGCGCGTCTATGTATTCGCCAAATACCACCAGGGGCAGCACGGCGGCGCTCCGCTGTTCCATGCAGCCATAGGGGTAGTGAAAGAGGTAATCCACCGCCGATTTCAGTAGGGCCAACCGCGTCGCGTCCAGCGTTACCGCAAAACTACCCATCCCGTCGTCCGCATAACCCGGAATTACCAGGGCGGCGGATTCCTCCGCGCTGTTTCCGGTAAGAGAACCTGTTGTAACCACAGTCTCTTTTATGTACGGCTTTTCGATTATCATATTTTGAACAAGCCTTTCATTCAAAATATCGGATTTTACAGTGTATACAAGGTTTACCTCTCCCTGCTTCTCCGCCGCTACATCGAAGTACACGAGCGCCCGAGCGCCGGCCTTTACCGTTACCGTATGCTCGGCGGGACCGTCAACAAAGGCCGCGCCTTTCCGCTTTACCGCGCCGCCGTCATCCTCAACGTCAACATCCACGTCTTCTATGCCGGCGGAAACGCTTATTTTGTGGGACGCGGAATCAAGGTTCGTGATAAGCACTCCCGCTTCAGCCGTGTCCCGTTCACGGAGTCTGCGCGGCTGTACCTGCTCTACGTTTATCACGTTCCGCGCGGCTATTTCCGTTTCCTTTAACGAAAATAAATTCCCCTTCACGCCAAACACGGTTACGCGGTACGTTGTTAGGGTGTCGGGCAGCTTGAACACGCATTTTACCTTACCGTTCCCGTCCGTCAACAGGAAAGGTTCAAAAACGGCGGTCGGGTTAAAGTCGCCGCGTTCCTCCAACTTGCCGCCTGAATCCCCGCCATGCAGATTCTTTACGCTGTACGTTACCGGGTCCATCAGCAAGGCGCGTGAATCGCCGCCCAGTACGCCAAGCGGAAAACGTTCTTCCCGATAGAAGTATGAGATCGGGTCCGGCACATGGTAGTCGATCAGGTCCAGTACGCCGCGATCAACCGCCATCAACGACAGCTCCGCGTTTGGAAGCGGAATGCCGTCCTGCTCCGCGGTCAGCGTCAGCGTAACTTCCTCACCGGGGCGGAATACCTTCCTGCCGCCCTCTACTTTTACCGAGAATGCCCTGACGCGCGGATTTACAAAGAGCTTTGTTACGCCGTAATAACCTTTCGGCTTGTCCAAATCCGGCATCCCGTACTGATGGCCGGGCGGCCCCTGGCGCGTGGAATATGACGAGACCGACACGTATACCACAGGAACAAAGTTGCGGGCAAGCGGTACGTTTATCACGGAAACGGCCTCGTCAAACACGCGGACCTCTTCGGTAAAAATACCTTCCCGCTCAACCGTAATCAAATACCGTCCGGCGGGCAGCGCGCTCTGTAGCAAAATCTCCGCCGTATCACCGGGGTTGTATACGGCCTTGTCCGGCACAAGGTTTATTTCATTTGAATTGTTCCTGTTCCAGTATGAGAAATTTGAACCGGTAACATAAAATGAATATTCGCTTACCGTTTTTCTGCCTTCGCGATCAAATCCGCTCAAACGCAAGGTATAGAAACCGGATTTTGAAGGCTTTACCTTTACAGCACCCGAAGTTTTTACAGTTATTTTTTCCGAGCTGTCAACTATTTCAGTGCGCTCGTAGTTATCGTAAACATAATTGTTTACGCCCCGCTGCTGTGAGCGCGTCCATTCTTCGCGTATAAGCTCAACGTTGACCAGACCCCGGTTATCGCCCCTGTTCAAAAAATAGGCCGTGTTGGCCAGTTTTTTCCCGGAAGGGTCCACCGTTATGTAATTGAACGAAAGCTGCTCCCCTGCCTTGACAAAACCGGACCTGGAGGGACGTTCTATCCCGATATAAAACAGTGCGGGGTGAACGGTTACCGACCGGGATACCGATATTTGCTGGTTGCTGATGTCGGTAACGGCGGCCTCGACGGAATATGCGTAGGCCGCGCCCGCAACCGAATCGCCTGAGGTTTTTTGCGTGAGGGCGGCCTTCCCGTCCGCGGACAGCGCGCCGCTTGAATTGGCTATGCCGCGTTTCCCGTCATAAACATTGCGCGGGCCAAACGTATAGTTTTTTGTCTCCGCCGTATCCGGGTGGAAAGAGCTTAACTGCCTGAACCACGATGTCTGCCATTCCGCGCCGGCAAGACTCCCGCCGGACAGGTACGAAGCTTCAAGCGTCAGGTTTATCTCATCGCCGTAAATTACATTTACGGCGGGAGCTCCGATCGAAGCCTGGAATTTCAGCCGTTCAAAGTACGCTACCGTTACCGGAACATCAGCGCACACACGGCCATTCCTGCTGTAGCTCAGCCGGTATTCCCCGGGCTTCAATTCGTCACCCAGTTTGATGCTGCCGTAATAAGCGCCCGAATCGCTTGTTACGCCGTCCAGGGACGTGATGGGTTTCCCGCCATACATGTTCTCTTTCAGTTCAACCGTATAGGGGCCCTTGTATACCGCGTACATTCCCAGAATCAGCGATCTGTCAATCCCCCGGAAGCTCAGCGTTTCGCCGGGCTTGTACAGCCCGCGGTCGGAAAACATGAACGTTACAGGATGCGCCTGTTCAACGTTTTCCGGCCTGACGCCGCTGATGCCGAAACGCCAGTAGCTATGCGAGGAGGGCTGGAACACGGCGCGGTCACCGTCCTTTTCGGCAAACACGAACGGCATGTTGTTCCAATCATGTTTTTTTTCGTTCAGCGCGTTCCTTATCACGCCGGCATCCGTTTCCAGAACCGCCAGCCCGTCTTTACCGGTAAGCGCCTCGGCCAAATACCCCGCGCCGGAAATATTTTCTAAAGTTTTGATCACGCCGGGCGCTATCAGCTTAACGCTCGCGCCTTCTACAGCTTCCCCGCTCGAAAGGGACGTTACCATTACGACTGTTTTGTTAAAGGCGTAACGAACCGTGAGCCCCAGATCCGTTACCTGCAAGGCAAGTTGGTTTTTTGACATGTATGTATTTTGTTTTCCCGTGTGGGGGTCAACGCCTCTTTCAAGAAGGTTTAGGTATGCGTTAAACGAAACGAATCCTTTGCCATCGGCGTTCAGGTACGGACGGAGGTCTATTTCTTCAAAATAACGGATGTTCTTTTCAAAGTTTTGCAGGTAGATAAGGTTTGTTTTTTGCGAGACGGCGCTGTAAGGGTTGTCCCTTTGTTCAAGCGCGTAAAAAGAATTCTCCGTGATATTCCTGTATTCAAACAACAGGCGCGGTTCAAACTGAGACTCCAGCATCGCGTTGCCGTAGTCCAAAAACACAGCCGAGCCAACGGGAGGAGGCTCGTCCGGCATAGTAATTTCTGTTTCGTCGCGCTTTTCTAAATGCCTGCCGTACACATCCTTTATGCCCGTGTCAACAATTATTTTGAATTTGTCGTTATAACCAAGCGGCAGATTCGAGATACGCACCGTGCTTCCCCAGACTTCAACATTATCCTCTGTAAGCGGCATCGCCGGTTCCGTGCGGATTGCGCCGGGTACCGAGCTTTCGTCAAGGCGGGATGAAAATTCAATGTCGAACAGGTTAGAATACTTGCCCCAAGGTGATAAACGCCTGGCTTCGGTTACGGTAAAAGGCCTCGGCGTCCTGAACGATAAAAACTGATCTTTCGCTGTTCCCAGAGTCCCGTTGCCGGATTTCGCGCCCTGTTTAAGAGTAAGCGTCACCCTTGTATCGAATTCAACTTCGTCCGTCAGTGAGGCGAGCAGGCGGCTTTCGTCAACCTGTGTCAACTCGAAATGTTTTTGTACACCCGCGCCGGAAGTTACCGTTATATAATTTTCTAAATCGCCTGCCTTTACCGGATAGTTAAAATTTATCGTAATTTTTTTCGCGGCGGCGGGCGGCACGTCGTCATTTGAAAAACGAAAACGGGCTTCTTTCCTCAACTCGATTCCGGGTTCCAAAGATTTGATCGACAGCCGTTCCGTCTCAAAGGTGAACCGTAGCTCTCCTTCTATTTTGGTGCCGTAAACGGATTCCGCGTCCGGCGATACGCTGATTGTATAGGTATGCTGACTCTGACAAGGTTCGTCCCCCTCAAAGCTGAGGAAGGAAGTGCCGTACCAGCGGAAACTGCCTTTGAGCGGCGGCTCTATGCTGACAAACGGCGAGGTCGCGGACTGTGCGCCGAGCGCGGCAAGAGGAACCATGGGTTGGGAAAATATCACGAATAGCGAAGGCCGTCGGACGGCGGACGACAGAAATTCCTGAGGCCCCCAGTCAACAACGGTGAGCGGCCCTGAGTTGCGGGGCGGCGGTATTCGTCCGGACGGCGGTTCAACGGCTGCGGCGGACGGCTTCACCGCGTAGGATGTCCTGTAAGCGTCCGGTTTACGGAGGCCCGGTATCACCTCCACCGTGGAAGCGTCCGCCGCAGCCGCGGCGGACGCCGGATCAAGCGTTTCGACAGCCTGTTCCGGCTCCGACTTTTCGACTCGGTAGTCAAGTGTAAATGCCAGATTTACGGCCTTGCCATCCGCGTGGCCAAAACCGCCAACGTTGCCGGAAGCCATTACAAGCGACTCTTCCATCGGCAACTGCCCGGACAGTGACGTATCCGGAGCAACGGGTTTTTTACAGGCAAAAAAAACTATGCAGAGCGAATAAATTAAAACAAAAACGCGCGGCGCGTTACGGAGCATTTTCATATTGGTCAAAGAAATCCCTTAATTTCATTTGGTTTAAGAAAAATACCACTTATACCGAAAATTCGTCAAGGCCGCGCCCTCCCGCCGAATCGAGGACTTCTTTTACAGCGCCGTAAGATGCGGTTAAATTGATACGTCAATTTTACAGCGCCGTAAGATGCGGTTAAATTGATACGTCAATTTTACAGCACCGTAAGATGCGGTTAAATTGATACGTCAATTTTACAGCACCGTAAGATGCGGTTAAATTGACGCTGGGGCCTTTTTTTGACGATAATCCTTTATGGCATTTGGAAATTTTACTGTTGAAGAGGGCAAACCTCTTCCTTTGGGCGCGACCCTGAGTCCGGGGGGCGTTAACTTTTCGGTTTTTTCACGTAACGCGCTGTCCGTCACGCTCGTCCTGTTTGAAAGTGCCGCAGCCGGCGCTTCGCGGTACGAAATTACACTGGATGCCCGGAAGCAGCGTACAGGCGATGTTTGGCACTGCTTCATTCCCGGAGCAACGGCCGGTCTCTGTTACCTGTACCGGGTGGACGGCCCTTTTCATCCTGAAAAGGGCCTGCGGTTTAACCGGCATCGCGCGCTGCTGGACCCTTACGCAAAGGCTTTGAGCGGCGTCGAAAACTGGGATTTTGGCGGCGCACTCGGCTATGAGCCCGGCAGTCCGCAGAAAGACCTGTCGTTCAACACCAAGGACAACATGGACTCCGCGCCCCGTTGCATCGTGATCGACAACTCGTTTGACTGGCAGGGCGACCGCCCGCTCAACTATCCGCTCCGTTCCAGCGTCATATACGAAACGCATGTACGCGGCCTTACGGCGCACCCGTCTTCCGGCGTTCAGCACCCGGGCACATACATCGGGCTTACCGAAAAAATTCCGTACTTCAAAGAGCTCGGCATAACAAGCATAGAGCTTTTGCCGGTACATGAATTTTATCAAAATGAACTATCCGCCATAAACCCGCGCACCGGTGAAAAGTTGAAAAACTACTGGGGCTATTCAACCGCGGCTTTCTTCGCACCGAAAGCCTCATACGCTTCCGATCAAAAAACCGGCGCCCAGGTAAACGAATTCAAAACGATGGTGAGGGAGCTGCACAAGGCCGGTATTGAGGTGATCCTTGACGTTGTGTTTAACCATACGGCGGAGGGTAACGAAATGGGGCCTACCTTTTCGTTCCGCGGCCTGGACAATCAGATCTATTACATACTGAATGACAACAAGCGCTACTACCAAAATCATTCCGGCTGCGGCAACACAGTCAACTGCAACAACCCGGTAATGTGCGGCATGATCATCGACTGCCTCAATTACTGGGTGATAGAAATGCACGTTGACGGCTTTCGTTTCGATCTGGGCTCAATACTGGGACGCGATCAGAAAGGCCGGCTGATGGAAAACGCGCCGATGCTTGAAAAGATCGCGGAGGAAGCGGTGCTCAGGCATACAAAGATCATAGCCGAGGCGTGGGACGCCGGCGGCGCTTACCAGGTGGGCTGGTTTCCCGGACGCTGGGCGGAATGGAACGACCGTTTTCGCGACGATGTACGCAGGTTTTGGCGGGGAGATTTGGGCATGGTGCGGGACATGGCCACACGCCTGTCCGGTAGCTCCGACCTGTACCTGCGCGACGGCAGAAAGCCGTTTCATTCCATAAATTTTTTTGCCTGCCACGACGGATTTACGTTAAAAGATTTGGTTTCGTACAACAGAAAGCATAACGAAGAAAACGGTGAGGAGAACCGCGACGGCGGCGGCAACGATTTAAGCTGCAATTACGGCTTTGAAGGGCCATCGCTTAACCCCGCGATAGAATTGATCAGGCAGCAGCAGATGAAAAACTTTATAGCGACTCTGATGATTTCCCAGGGGACGCCGATGCTTTTGGGCGGGGATGAGTTTGCACGCACCCAGCGCGGGTCCAACAACGCTTACTGCCAGGACAACGAAATATCGTGGTACGACTGGAATCTGCAAAACCAGAACTGCGGCCTCTTTCGCTTCGCGAAAGAGGCAATCGCGTTCCGCCTGCGCCACCATGGTTTCATGCGTCCCGAATTCTATACCGGACGTGAAGGCTCGTACAACGCGCTGCCCGACATAACATGGTTTGACGAAAACGCCTGCCCGCTCGATTGGGCAAAAAAAGATTCCTGTTTTGCGCTGCGCATGGACGGCACAAAGGCCGATATCCTGGCTGACCGTGACGATAATGATTTTTATATCATGTTTAACGCCGGAGTCGACGCCTGTAAATTCGTCCTCTGCCCGCCGCCGGAAGGCAAGGTATGGTACCGCGCCGTCGATACGGCGCTGCCTTCCCCCGAAGATATATGTAACGCCAAAGATCAGGAAGCCCTGGACGGCGCAAAAGACTACACGGTACGCGGCCGCAGCCTTGTGATTCTGCTGTCCGGGTAGCGCTTTGTTGCCTAAACAAAGTTTCGCGGCAAGCCGGATAACCGCGGGTCTTCATCATTTCCTGCTACCACTGTCAGTCACCGTACAAAAAAACCCCGCC
>JAITKQ010000077.1 GCA_031278295.1 Spirochaetaceae bacterium
AAGGCTTCTTTTTCCGAAGCATAGCGGCGCCTTTTCCGCTTACCGGGGCCGCCCTCCCCGTACCACACCGTAGAGGGCACAATCCGCCCGTCGGGGGACAACATCACCGGCTCATCCCCCATCTGTACAGGGTAAATCCGCATATTGGTAGGCCGCTCGTCTATATACAGCGTATAGGCGTTTTCCTTCATCCTGTATTCAAAAATATGCATACAGTTCCCCAGCTGTTAATCTATGGTAAAGCGTAAACCACGCACGGACGCCGATTCGGGCCTAAAAAAAGACTTTGAAAGGGCATCAAACATTATGCCGGCATGTTTTTTCAGAAATTGCAGGCTGTCATCCGTTTTGCAGCAATAGATGCGGCCCCCTTCGGTAACAAAATAGAGGCGCTGCACAGTTGCCCAGCGCACGGCAAAAAGCTGAACCTGCTTGACGGGAAAAGCCGCCATAAAAGAATCTATCAGCGCCGTATAAATCGGGACATACTTAAGGGGCAGGCGCACCTGGCAGGCTGTGGAGCAGATATAGTAACAGGTGCCGCCAAACTGTTCGTAAAGGGACACGCCAAAAAAATTTTTGTTTATCAAGTCGCCCAGCCTCTTGAATTTATCATTCGGCTGGAGCTCGGCATAGTTTTCCGCGTTCACCGGCGGGCTGTCCTCCGCCGTCAGCCCGTTAATAACACCGGTATCCAGCGGGCCAAGTCCGCGCATATTCCGGTATGAGGCGATGGCCATGATAAACAGGTAGAATACCTGTTCCACCATGTAGATGTTGTTGCCGTCCGCCTCGAAACAGGCGCTGACGGGATTTATGAAAAGCTTGTAACGGTTAGGCCCGATACCGCCGCTTGCCCTGATGATACCATCTTTTTTTTCATGTTCAGGATCACGCACCCGCAGCCACGCCGTAACGGGTGCGCCGGCGCCAATCTCTATACGAACATCCTTTTCGCAGTCTTCAACAAGCATACGGTACACATCCCGCATAAGCGGCAATAGCTTTTCCGGCACAACAAATACTTTATCCATTTTTCTAACCCCCGCCCCCACCCCCACCGTTTTTCAGCTTCCTGTTTGCCTGATCCCGGCATTGGTACGCGGGCATGAGACCGGGATCGAGTCTGATCGCCTCGTCAAAGGCCCTCACCGCGCGGCCATAGCCGCCCTTGTACAACCAGGAAATTCCCATATTGTAGTACAAGTGCGCGTCCCTCACACCGAATTCAAGCGCCTGTTCAAAATTCTGTATCGCGCCGTCATAATCTTTTTTTTTGAAAAAAGCAGAACCCCGGTTAAGGTAGGCCGGAACCAATTTAGGATCAAGTTCCACGGCGCGGGTAAAATCGGGAACAGCATTGTCTAAATTGCCGCTTTCGAGCCATGCGCGTCCGCGATTGTTGTACAAGGCGGCGTTGCGGGGATCAAATTCAATAGCCCGGCTGTAATCGGCGATAGCGCCGTCGTAGTTTTTTTCGTTCCTGTACGCATCGCCGCGGCATAAGTATGCCCCCGCAAAATTCGGCTCAATCCTTAGCGCCGCGCTAAAATCGGCTATTGCCAGGCCATAAGACTTTTTCATCATATAAGCGGAACCCCGGTTAAAATACCCGGCTAGGGAAGCGGGGTCCAGCCCTATGGCCCTGGTACAATCGTTTATCCCGCTGTCAAAATCCCTCATCTGGATGTAGGCCGCGCCCCTACAGGCAAAGGCGTTTGCATGGACGGAAGCATCATCTAAGTTGAGCCCTATCACCCGGTTGTAATCGTCCACCGCCTTGCCGGCCTGCCCCCCCGCCATGTACATCCGGGCGCGTTCAAAGTAAGGGGCAAAAGCGGAAGGGTTTTGCTCTATCATGCGGTTCAGTTCTTCTATGGAACAGGAATGACTCCCGGCATGGGCAGCGGGAACCCCGCCCGTCCACTTAATAGGGGCCGCCAGCGGGAGTTTGCCTACCTCCGCTATGACCCTTTGTACTGTAGCGGATTTTTCATCTTCGCTGTTGCGTGGCGGCAGCATGATACCCTGAAGCGTTCCAGCTTTGGACATGCCCGCCAAAAGCTCCTTTTCACCTTCTATGGCGGCATCACGCGATGAATAGCGCCGCGCTTCGCAGCCGCCTCCTTGACCAATCCAAAGTTGAGGCGTCTGTACGGCCGGCCCTGCCGCCTGAAGGTTTACATTGAACCCGACGATATACATATCCGCGGGCTTCCCGTCAACATACAGGCCATACACACCCTTGCCTTCAAAACGATACTCACAATCATGGCTCATATTTAACACCACCTTTTTGATTCATCACAACAAGGCCCGGAGTTTCGCGTCACCCCCCGACATTTTTGCCCGCGATTCCGCCATCCTGCGGTCGGTCTCCGCAAACATGGCCCGCACTTTCTCAAAACTCAGGGGCTTGACCCACTCCGCCGCCTCTTCCGCCGTCATTTGTGCCATAATTTTACCTCCAGCATAAAACTATACGGTTATATGGTTACTTTACCACAAATCATGACTATTTTCCAAGCAATAACGACAATCCTGCGGCCAATCCTTCAAAGCAAAATTTCAGTATTCACGACTTAACAATTGTCGCGATATTTCCTGACTTGAATATACGATCCACATACCCAAGCTCCTTTTTGATCGCCGTATTCAGGGTAAGGTAGGGCCTCATGGTTTTGCCGCCGTCCCCGCCCTCGGCAACCCAGATGATAGGACCGCGGTTCATGTACGGCGGCGGCAGATTTGGTTTCGCGCTATTGGGAATAGCCTGCCCCATACCGGGAAACAGGGCGGCAACATTGGGCGGGGGCGGCAGCCCTACACCCGTATAAGTTTTTGTGGACCCGCTCACGGATGACGGTTCCTCATTCCTGGCAAGATCCGCCATGATACGCAACGAGTCCGGCCCCATCATGCTTACCGCGTTGATAAGCATCTCGGTAGGCATATCGTTGAAGTAAAGCGTGTACCTTTTTCCGGTTTTATCGGGCCTGTATTCATAGACCGGCTTCGAGTCCTCCCACCATTCCCGCCCTTCGAGAAGGTAATCCTGGATGGAGTCAAGTAACATTTCCATATAAGGATACGCATCCTCCATAAACTCAAGACTCTTGTCCTGGGTATTGTGGTAAAGCCCCTTGCCTTTCACATGGAAAAAAACGTGCTGTTCCTTCCCTCTCCGGCAAAAGACAAACGCCGCGTCTGTGAAACCGTAAAAACGCCGGAAATCCTCCAGAAACGATTGGTAAACAGGTATATTTTCCCTGCACAGGTACTTGGTTATCCGGGCGTTTTCCGAATAGCGGATAATGCTGTACTTGCCGCCCGTATTCCATATAGAGATGCCGCGGGTTTTCTTGTCAAGCAGGTCAAGGAACTTGTCTAAATACGCGCCCTGAAAAAGCGAATAATTGTCCGCCGTAAGCGGCGGGACCTCCTCACGGTCTATGTCGTAAAAACGATTGTAATCCAGAGGCGGAAGCCTCTTTGATTTCCTAAAAAAATTCAGCCGCATGGCAAACTCATGGAAAGCGTCTTCCGCGTCGTCGTCGTCGCTTTCGACAGAAAAGGACGAGCGTTCAGCGCCGGAACGAAAGGTAATCACGAGGCTCCGCATAGTCCCTTTCGCCGTGATGACCGGCGTGCCGGCACCCTCGCCTTCCACCTCAATTTCGACCACCAACTCCCGCGTCCCGTCCTCTACCTGTTCAACACGCAATGATCCGTCGCAGTAAATAAGCGTGTCCCGCAAAACCGCCACCATCGGTTCAAGATAACCGTCAACATGATAAATTTTTCCCATAACTCTTCCTCTAAAAATATCACCATTCACCGTCGCTCCGCTTACTCGAAATAAAGCGGAGTCACATTTAACATAAACAAAAAGAAACGTATAGAAATAAACAGCGCGACATTGAAAAAGAGCAAATTATCCGCCGTCGCGGATACACCCTGTCAAAACAATTACCGTGTTAAGGAGCATCAATAGGCGCAAACCTGTCGAAGCCCGATACGCCGTTTCCAAAAAAGAATTCCATAAAAATCAGTGAACAGTGAACAGTGTTTTATCCCCACTATCCACTATCCACTGCCCGCCCCCGCCGCCTAGGGCATAGGGAACCCGCCGGACTGGTCGGATAGGTTTGTGCCTTTAACGATTTCTGTGGAGACGTTGCCGAAGATGCCGCCGTAGCGGAAGACGGCGGTCTGCACCTTTACGAAGCGTACCAGCGCGGCGTTCAGGTTTGCCGGGGAGCCGTCAGCGCGGATTGCGTCACGGGCGGCGTTAAATTTAGGGTAAGGGAATTTGGCCGTTACCCCCGCGGTATCGACATAGCCCAGCTGCGGTAGCTCGTATGAGGTATCGGCTATCCTGCCGTCGTCCCGCAGCAGCGTACCGGTAAACGTAACGCGGGTGTCAAAGTCATCGGACAGGCCGTTGCCGTGGGGCCAGCCGCTCAGGTAGCCCACCCTGCCCTTCGAATCAACATGGTACACCCGCCTTTTCATCGCCTGTCCGTTTCCAAGACCGGTATTAACCCCCTTAAGATCGAGGTCGGGATCGTACACCAGGACATCGTACTCATTTGTCTTGCTCCCGGCGGGGTTAGGCCCCCGGAAGTAGCTGACAGCGTAGCGGCGTGTGATCTGGGACTTTCTCACCGCGTCGTCCTCCTCGCCGCCCGTCAGTTCGTACCACATCTCGTCCGGCAGTCCGTTGCCGTTTTCATCGTACTGCACCCATACTATGCCGGCCTCGCTCCAGTTGCCAAAAGGGTTGCCGTAGATTTCGAGCGTTGACGCGCCGTAGGGAAGGCTCCACACCTCGTAGCCCAGCGCCGCCCCCAGGCTCCAGCCGTAGCCGTTACCCTCGTTGTGCTGACCGGGCGCGAAATTTTTTAGCGGGGAGAACGTATTTGCCCCGCCCGCGGTGCCCGTGTAGCAGACCACCTGGGTTGTTGCCGTTACGGTAACGGGCTGTCCGGTAACAAAGTTATTGCCGGTAAGGTTTACCGAAACGTTGTACTTCCCTGCCGCGGCGGGGGTGATTTCACAGAATTCGCCGCCGGCTGAGAGGGTATACGGAGCGCCCACCGTCCAGCTGTACGTTACCCCCGTGTCTTTGTGCTCGGCGTCGTAGCCCACGAGGAAGCGTACCGGGGATATCACTATGGTCTGCCCCGGTTTGGCGTAGTAGACCCCCTCGCCTATGAAGGCCTCAGTCTTCTCCACCCAGCCCCTGCCACTAGGGTCTTTCGTGAGCCGCCTGTACCCGTAGTCGAACCACGCGGCCGGTTCCGCGTCAGCGACATACATTTCAAAGTCCGCTTCTATGCCGTCCAGATTCAGTGTCAGAGTCTGCATACCCGGAGAGTCGGGCTTGTAACCTGTAATGTCGCCGTCCGTAATGCTTCCGTTGGCATAGTCAAGGGTAAAGGTGCTCCCGCCCGCCGTTACCGTGGCCCTAAGATCGGAGCGGGCCAGATCAAAGGCCGCGCCCTTGACACGGACCGGCTTGTAGTTTCCACCCTTTATATAAGAGACTTTATCGTTCATCCCGTTCGGCTTGATCGTAGAGCCGGGCGCAAGCCGGACTGTAACATCCACAGTACCCAACTCCTTGCCGTTAAACATCAGCGTTACCGTCTGAGTCCCCCTGCGGCTGCTGTTGAAACTGTTAGTCTTTGGCGTTACCAAGCCAGCGTTCAGCGTTTCCGTCTGTCCGTCCCTGTCCCCGCCGGAATACGTGCCGCTTACCGCTACGCCGGAGGCGCTGAATTTTTCCCCCAGGTAGTAGACCTTTTTGGATGGAGGGGATGTCATCTTTATATCAGTTAGAACCGATGTTGAACTGTCTATGGCTATGGTGTAGGAAAGGGCGGGGAAGCTGCCTTCCTCCGTGTTAAGGATCTTAATACTTACCGCCTTTGTCCGGAAGGATGAAGCCGGGGCGAGGGCTTCGGTGTCTATACTGTCCACCTCGTAGTCTCCGGACCCCAGCTCCTTGCCGTAGTTGCCGTTGTCGTACACGAAGCAGAGTACCAGCCCCGCATAACTGAAGGGCTGGCCCTTGGCAAAGTAAGTGGTGTCGGGGTAGGACTTTATAACAACGCCGGTGATGTAGGGTTCGTATACCTCCGGTTCCGTATAGTCCAGGTCATCCCACATCCCCCCGGAATCCATTACCACGGGGGGGCCGTCCTGCTCACAGCCCCAGAGCCAGAATACCGCCGCCGCCAAACATAAACAATTCCACGCCGCCCTTTTCATAGACCTCCTTACCTTGTTACCCTGTCTTCGGGGTACATGATCGTCGATAGATTACCCGCCGCCATGATACGGGACAACAGCGCCGCCTCTCCCGCAAAGGCATCATTCAAAGTTTTGTACGGACGCACGGCCTCCTCCTGTCCGCCCTCGGCAAACCAACAGAGGGGCATAGGCACGCCGTCAACCGGAATAGAATCCGAGCCAAGCTGTACCCGGTATATACACATTTCAGTCGCCTTGCCTCCCACGTAAAGCGTGTACCCGTTGGCGTTTTCCGTTTTCCGGTACTCCGATATATAGTTTGGGGGCGGGCTTTTTTCGCAGCGAATCACGGCTTCCGGGACACCGGACAGCATTGTTTTTAGACGGGAGCGGTTGTTTTTCAGGAAATTCCCGCTACCGTCCTCCGTGTTGACAAAAAGCCCCTTTCTTTTTACATGGAAAAAGACATGCTGGCTGCCGCCGCCCCGTACGCAGACAAGCATAGCTCCGTCAAAACCGTAAAGCCGGCTGAAGTCGTCCAGAAACTTTTGGTAAACGGGGATGCTTTTTTTGTAAAAACATTCCGTTATGCGGGCGTTTTCGGAATAGACGATGACGCCGAGCTTGCCCATAATCTCGCGCAGCGCCACGCCGTCAAATTTTTTGCCGAGCAGCTTGTCTAAAGCATGCGCGCCGGTAAAAGGCGCGTAGCTGCCGGCGGTAAGGGGCGGGCTGTCCGTCTCGACCATATCGTACACGGCGGCAAAGTCCAGTTCCGGCAGCCTCATGGATTTGCGGTAAAAATTCAGGGACATGGCAAAGTTGCAGAACATCTCCTCCGCGTCATCGTAAGCCTCGCACGAAAAAGACGCGCCGTCCGCGCCGGACAGGAATTCGAATTTGTAATCCCCAATTCCGCCTTCCGCCTTCAGGCAGGGGACGGACTCCTTCCCGCCGGAAACCTTAAACCGGAAATTGTTCCGGCTCCGGCGGATAAACTCGTCCTTTTTGCAGTGATTCAGCAACGTATCATTTATATCGCCAAGAAAGGCCCCGTAGCGGGAGCCGTCAACCTTGTAAAGTTGTTCCATACCGCTCATATTGCTCCTACAATTTATTCGCAACGGGGTTTAATACCCCGCCCCTTGGGGCGCTTAAAATCAGCAACACCGACAAAAATTGGTAGTAAACCATTGCCTCCTACCGCGGCCTCTACCGCGTGTTTAGTGTGCCACTTGCACACCAAACAGCGGCAAGCCGTGCGGCTTGTCTTACAGAACTCGCCCCTGTAAATAATTCAACGTTTACAAAAGATACCCCGCCTACCCTTCCTTATCGGGTCGGGCAAGCGGCAAAACGTCAGGCGGGGCGCTTCATTTCAAGATCCTGTAAGTTTACTTTTCTTCCTCTTCTTCCTCTTCTTCCTCCGCGGCCTGCATCGGGACCTGTATCGCGGTTGCGCCGCGCTTGTACGCTACGCCTTCCGTTACCTGCCGTATAAGCTCTATTATCATTTCGGCGGACTGGACGTTCTCGCCGCCCACGTCCCACGCGCCGTAGCCCAGCTTGAACAACCTGTACGGGTTGCCAGGCTTACCGGGCGAGCCGTACTTGTCCGCCAGCGTAACGAGCAGCTCCGTGCCGCGGAAACGCCAGACGCGGGACTCGGCGGAGGTGTCGCCGGCCTCGAACAGGGAAGCCAGGAAGTATACGCCGTAGGACGACTCGTCTTGCGCGAGCGCCGGCGTAAGCGTCTCGCCCGCCTCCAACTCCGTCAGTATGCCCGACTCTATCGCCCCTTCCAGGTCTATGTTCTGCGCGTTCAGCAGCATACCTATGGTTGTTTTGAAGAAACGCCATTTCAGTCCGGTGAATTGATCGGTATCGTAGTAGCCGGTAACGATCTCTACATAGCCGTTGCTGTCCACGAAGGGCGAGCAGGCCATGTCAAACATGTCGTAGAATTTGTTCTCTTTCCCATCCAAAACGCCGGTAAGCAGGGTGGTTGCGCCGCCTGACCAGTCGCCGAAGGCGGGGACGCTCATGATCTTGGAAGCCGCCCCGTTGGTGCTTCCGCCTGTTATCTTGCCGCCTATGCTCACCGCGACTATATACGGTACACGGGTATCCGGGGTCATGATGCTGAATCCCGGCGTGTTCTTTCCCATAGTAACCTCGGCATCGTAATCAAGGCCGCCGTCCTCGTCTATCACGAGCCTTACCAGCACGCTATCGTCGTAGCCCTCATAGGGGTCGCCATTTTCGGGGTTGTTGTACAGCGCGAACAGGTAGTCAACGCCGTCCGTGTTGTCAGGGCCGGGGGGGCTGGTAGCGGCGCCTATGGCCGTGCCTCTGGCGTATTGTCCGATACCAGGGGCTATGGCGCCCAAATCGACCGGATCAAGGGTAAGGGTATGTTCCTCGCCGTCCGTCAGCCCGTTAAGCTCGTTTGCCTCTATCCGGTATATGAGTTTGGTGTCGTAGTCTATCAGGTAGAGTATGCCGTTCTTCTGGGCCAGCGCGCTCGGATTCATCTTGACTTCTATGTCGGTATCTGCGTCGGGATCGGGATTCTTGATCATCAGTGTGATGTCCCGCGCCAAGACAACGCTGTTCCGCGAGGATTTTTTCGGCACGGAGCAGAGCGTAAGCCGCGTCTTGACGGTTTTTAACCCGCCCCCGTTCGGGACCGCCGCCGTTGTTACGCTTACGAACAGCGCGTACACGTCGTTCCTGTAGACAAACGCGAAATTCTTGTGGTTCCCGTCTTCCGCCCGCATAGGCAGGAACGCGTTCTTTGACCTGCCTATGGTTCCCAGCCTCCGCTTCCACGCCTTAGCGTCCTGCCTGCCGTTGACGGTGCGTAACATCCCGTTCTTGTAATTCCTGTCATAGCCAAAATAGCTGATCAAGAGCCTCCGTTTTCTTAGCTTTTTTAACTGTTTTTTTAGTTTTTTTAGAGCCTTTGACATAATATTCTCCTTAAGCGGGATAGTATCCCTTATATTTATTTCATCCGCCGCATAAGAGGCGGCTTATTAATAACTTTCAATCGCCAAATCAATATAATCATTAGCGTCGATGTAGAAACACATCCGATTATCGGCCGTACCATCCTGATTGGTATTGTTTATGATTTTTGTCCCCTTCTCTTTTATGAATAAAGGGGGGCTGATGCCCGCGAAAATTGTTTTGGAGGTACCATAAACATAAATAACCGCCCCCGTCTCTGTTCCAGACACCTTATTCCCGCTTATCTCGCCGCCCAGCATATAAAAGCACCCTCCCTTGGGACCACTCCCAGCATCCGTCTTGGTTATGATCCTAATAGCGGTACAATTGCCACTCGTCCCATTAGCGCCGGTTAGTTTTGAATGGGGCCCCATGATAAACGTACTATACCTGTCCACCCATATAAGATTATCGTAGCCTAAAGTATAGGATATCCCCCCCTTAGCGTAATCACCCTCACTGTTCATCGGAATATTATCCCCGTCCAGCGTTATATTTTTACCCAGCGCAAAGATTCTATATCTCGTCTCTGGACTAGTACTAGTGTAACAAGGAATCGTTATTAGCCCCTTATTGTTAGAGCCATTGCTAAAATTTAATATATGGTCGAAGCTCACATTATTATCCGAAAGCGACCAGTCCTTGTTTAACTTAACGTTCCTTTCCATCTTGCCGGGCAGCCCCGCCCCGTACAGTTCCAGGCTTACATAGTCCGCCGTGTTGAATTTAAGGTTGATACGGCCTATCAGTTCGTCCCTTTTGATAAATATCCGGTATTCCGAATAACCCGCCGTGCTTTCCGGTACCAGTCCCGTCCCCGTACCGCTTTGCGCGTAGGTGTCCACCCAGGCTATAGCGTCTTGCAGGGTTTTTACCGGCCCCGCAGTCAGCGTCAGGTAGCCGCCCTTCAATTTATTCGCGGCCGTGGTGGAGGTGCCACTAGGTCCTTTATATCTATAATTATTTAATCTTATATCCTCTGTAATCCCAGCGTCCTCTATCCGCGTCCATTTGCCGTCTTCCTTGTGGTATATCGTGGTATCCTCAGGCAGGGTCAGCTTTAGGTTTACCGTTATGCTTACCGGCGCCTTGCCCTCTTCGCTCGCCTTCAGCTTGAATGTCCTCGTGGCCTCTCCGTTCTCGTCCGTGCCGTCAAACAGCAGGTCCTCCATGTCCACCTTTACCACCACCGCGTCCAAGCCCGCCGTTGTGCCGTCCGCCTCGCCTTCCGTTATCAGCGTTACCTTATCCACGTCCCCGCCGTCTCCCAGCTCTATCGTCTGCTCCGCCGTCTTCACCACCTTGAAGTAGGCCGTCAATTCCTCCCCCGTCGCCAGCGGCCAGACCCACTCCGTTCCGGTATCGATAGTTTCGCCCACAGTATCCGGCGCTGTTTTTCCACCCGCTGTCACCTGCGGGTACAGATAATTAGACACAATCGGGTCCAGCGGCGGTGCGCCCTCGTCGCCGCCGCCGCCAGCGCCGCCGCCGCCGCCAGCGGCGCCGCCCCCGTCGCTTACCGCTTTATCCCCCTCGCCAGTCAGTATTCCGTTGTACCCGATTGCGCTTATCACGACCCCGATCAGGCAGCCTGTGTCGTCACTGGTCAGCGTAAAAGTATCTTTATCCGACTCTCTGGCAGCCTCTATGTCTTCCCACACGGCGTCTTCCCCGCCGGCGGCTTTTTTCTGCCACTTGTATGTTTTCGTTAGCTTTGTCCACGTCTCCGGATCAGGGTTCAGCGGGGTAACCTCCGCCGTTACCGTCTTGCCCGCCGTCAAATTCCCGGTGATCTCTACCGTCCCCTTCAGATTCCCGGCATCCCCGACGAAGCTCGCGAGGTCGGTGTCGCATCCAAAAAACAAAAAAGCCGCCGCGCACAACATCGCGCCGGCAGCCCTCCCAAAGTTAAAATTTACGCTTTTCATATTGATTTCCTCCTGCTAACAGGTATATATTTAAAAGGCCCCGACCCGCGCCGAAATCAAACAACGTTTGATCGTCC
>JAITKQ010000179.1 GCA_031278295.1 Spirochaetaceae bacterium
CAGTTTCTGAACAACTTCCGCTGAAAAAAAGGCAAAATGCTTTGCATTTTGCAAGACTTGTTCAAGAACCCGTGGGCTTTTGCCCACATTCAAATAGGTTCTTGAACAAGTCCAATTTAAGAATGCCGGAAACCGGCCTGAGGTAAAAACCGTCAGAACAGAGACCTTCATTTCAGATGCCGCCCCTGCCTGGCCGGCGGAGGGGCAAACAAAACTTGTTTTCCCGTTTGATTGCGGCCTTGTTTTCATCTACACCTCTTTTAATAGCCACCCTTTAGCAAAACATGCGGTTCCACCTCAGGATTCATGCAAAAAATCAACGGCCGTCTGGCATAGGCAGGCCGCGATCACACGGAGCGTCGCGTCATCCCACTGAAAGTACGGGCTATGGTGAACGGCCGGCTTACCATCCCGTGCGATTCCGACAAAAAAGAACGATGAGGGAACATTTCCGGCAATGTGCGCGAAATCTTCCCCTCCCATGCTTAGCGCCGCCTCGTGAACATTGCCGGCTCCAAACAACTTTTCCGCCGCTTTCCGTACAATGGCGGTTGCCGCCGCATCGTTGACGAGGGGCGGAAAACGTTTTGTTACATCAAAAGTATACGACGCGCCCGCTATCGAGGTAATACCTCGCAGAACCTTTTCCATCTCGCGCGGGATAAAATCGCGCATCTCATCGTTAAATGTCCTTATCGTACCCGTCATATCCACGGTTTCGGGGATCACGTTGTACGTGTCGCCGCCTCTTACCGTACAAACGGACAGCACCGCCGGTTCCACGGGATTCTTCCGGCGGCTCACTATCGTTTGGAACTGAAGTATGGTTTGGGCGGCCAAAATCACCGGGTCCACGGCAAGGTGGGGCATAGCGCCATGTCCGCCCGCTCCCCTGATCGTGATACGAAATTCATCCGGCGAAGCCATTACAGGCCCGGCCTTTACCAGAACAGCCCCTTCCTCCACGTCCCCCCACAGATGGCAGCCAAAAGCGGCGTCCACCCTGGGATTCTCCAAAATACCCTCTTCGATCATCCGCTCGGCGCCGCCTTCGGCCTCTTCCGCCGGCTGAAACATCAGTTTTACCGTACCGCGCAGCCTGTCCTTGAGCTCGTTCAAAACCATACCGGCCATCAACAGCCCGGCCGTGTGTCCGTCATGCCCGCAGGCATGCATAATCCCCGGCTTCTTTGATTTGTACGGCACATCCGCGGCTTCGTTCAGTTCCAGCGCGTCCATGTCAGCCCGCAACAGCACGGTTTTGCCCGGCTTTCCGCCCTTTATTATGCCGAGTACCCCGTTCCCGCCGATGCCGGTCCGCGTCTCGATGCCCGCTTTCCGGAGCGTATCGGCGACAAGAGCGGCCGTTTCCACCTCATGCCCGGAAAGTTCCGGGTACTCATGGATATGATGACGCAGCTCCACCCCTTTTGGATAGTACTTTTCTACGGAGAGTCTTATTTCATCGGTGAACATAGCGCCTCCAATACGCCGCCTTGTGTATAAAGATACATGATAAATGGAATTTTATACAAGATGTAATCACGGCAACCGGCAACCGGCTACCCTTAACTTGTTTGATTCACGGCCCCGGCATCCTGGCTGCCAGCCCCGATCTCTCCAAAAACGAGTCGTCTATCGGACGGCCGCCGCCTGTGTAGCCCAGGCGGCGGCCGGGGCGCTTTTCGCCGTGAAAATCGCTGCCCGCCGTAACGCGCAGCCCAAGCGTCTCCGCCATCCCCTCCAGACGCAGGCATACACGCTCCGTCGCCGCCGGGTGCCAGGCCTCTATGCCGTCCAGCCCCTGTTCCTTCAATTCGGCAAGTATGGAGGGCAGCCTGCCCCACGAAACGTACAGCGTAGACGGGTGGGCAAGCACGGCGAGGCCGCCCGATTCGTGTATCGCGGTTACTGCCCGCACGAAATCGGCGCCGGCCTTCTGTATGTAAAACGGTTTTCCCTTTCCCAGAAAGCAGTCGAAAGCGGCCTGTATGCTCAGTACCTTGCCCATTTTGATCATGTACTGGGCAAAATGCGGCCTGCCTACGCAGCCGCCGCCGGCCAGACGGCAAAGTTCCCCGTAATCCGCATCAACGCCGGCCTCGCGCATCCTGTCGATCATCAGCATGTTGCGACGTTTCCGTTCCAGCTTGATCTCCGCCAAGAGTCCGGTAAAGTCCGGCGACGGGGCCCTCAGCCCCAGTCCCAACAGGTGGAATTCACGGGACGGATTTGCGATACAGCGCCCGTTGTCCCGTGCGCCGTAATGCCAGTCAATATCAATTTCCGTACCGGGTATAAGTTTGATGCCAAGCCGTGAGGCCTCCGATTCCGCCTCCGGAATACCGTCTATCGTATCGTGATCGGTAAGCGCAAGCGTATGTATGCCCGCCGTGCTGGCGGCGCGGACCAGTTCCGCGGGCGTCAGATTACCATCGGACACGCTCGAATGTGTATGAAGGTCTATCACCTCAGTTTTTTCACCTTCCTGCCGCGTTTTCCGCCGCTTATACAGTGTACGCACCCCTGCACCCGTACCTCCGGCTTGACGGGATGCTGCCAGATGCGGGCTATCAGGTACTCACCGGTGGAAAGCTCTGCCCCGCAGACGGGGCAGAGCCGTTGCCGCTCCCCGTTCATACAGTACCCGCATCCGGAAATATGCAAGAGTCTATAGTCCCGCCCGCTCGGCGGGAATATTTTTGATTTAACGTTATCGCCCTGTTCGAATCGCGCGGCGCAGAGGGGGCAGGTGCGGGCGTCCCCCCGTTTACCTTCGTGGATGTACACAGCCTTCCCGCCGGAGGCCGCAAGCCCGCCGCCTGTACCGCGCCCTGAAAAAAAAGAAAGGTACAAAAATAAAAAAATCGCGGCCAAAAAAGAAAAGGCCGCGATTCCCCACAGGACGTTCAGGGGCTAGTAATCCATGCCGCCCATTCCGCCCATTCCGCCGCCCGGCATTGCCGGAGCTTCCTTCTTTTCAGGAATATCGGTTACGGCACATTCGGTGGTAAGCAGCAGGCTCGCTATAGAAGCGGCGTTCTGTAACGCTGAACGGGTAACCTTCGTAGGATCGGTGATGCCGGCCTTTACCATGTCAACCCATTCCTCTTTTGCCGCGTCAAATCCAACGCCGGGTTTCTCACGCTTTGCCTTGTCCGCGATTATTCCCGCGTCAACACCCGCGTTTTCCGCAATCTGACGCATAGGCTCCTCAAGCGCGCGCTTTACGATCTGGAAGCCCACGCCTTCGTCCCGCGTGTACTTGCTCAGGTCGGCTTTTTCCAACGCCGGTATAGCCTGAATCAGCGCAAGCCCGCCGCCGGGAACGATACCTTCCTCGATGGCGGCGCGTGTCGCCGAAAGCGCGTCCTCAACCCGGTGCTTCTTCTCTTTCAGCTCAACCTCGGTCGCCGCGCCAACGTTGATCACCGCAACCCCGCCAGCCAGTTTGGCAAGCCTCTCCTGCAACTTTTCACGGTCATATTCCGACGTTGTGTCCGCGATCTGCGCCTTTATCTGGGATATCCTGTCCTTTATGTCCTTGTCCTTACCGGCGCCGTTGATGATGGTCGTGTTGTCCTTGTCGATCTTGATCGTCTTGGCTTTTCCAAGCTGGGAAAGTTCCGTATTCTCAAGTTTCAGGCCAAGCTCTTCCGTGATGACCGTGCCGCCGGTTAGAATCGCTATGTCTTCCAGCATGGCCTTGCGCCTATCGCCGAAACCGGGGGCCTTAACCGCGCAGGCCCGCAAGGTACCGCGCAGGCTGTTCAGCACGAGCGTAGAAAGCGCCTCGCCATCCACATCTTCCGCGATGATGAGCAAGGGCTTGCCGCTCTGCACCACCTTTTCGAGCAACGGAAGCATATCCTTCATTGAGGAAACCTTCTTGTCGTGGATCAGGATGTAAGCGTCCTCGTACACACTCGTCATCGTATCACGGTCCGTAACAAAGTAGGCGGAGATGTACCCGCGGTCAAACTGCATTCCTTCGACAAATTCTATGCTTGTTTCCATCGTTTTGGACTCTTCTACCGTGATGACGCCGTCCTTCCCGACCTTGTCCATCGCGTCCGCGATTGTTTTTCCGATTTCCGTGTCGTTATTGGCGGAAATTGACGCGACATTGGCGATCTCTTCCTTGTCCTTGATCTCTTTTGAATTTTTCTTGATTTCCTCGACAGCGATTGCGACCGCTTTGTCGATGCCCCGCTTCAGCTCGATCGGCGTCATGCCCGCGGAAACCGATTCCAGGCCTTTCTTTACAAGCGCATAGGCCAGCACGGTCGCGGTTGTGGTGCCGTCGCCCGCCACATCGTTCGTTTTTGTCGCAACTTCTTTAAGGAGCTGCGCCCCCATGTTTTCGTAAGGATCCGCCAGTTCCACTTCCTTGGCAACGGAAACGCCATCCTTTGTTACTGTCGGGGCGCCGAATTTCTTGTCCAAAAGTACATTTCGTCCTTTGGGGCCCAGTGTAACCTTGACCGCCCGTGAAATCTGCTCAACCCCCGCCAACAGTTTTCGGCGTCCTTCTTCGTTGAACAACAACTGTTTTGCCATTTTTTTTACTCCTCTTCTTTAACCCTGCCCCCGTTGATAACAGGACAGTTTCTAACGCGGGACACGGTTTACCTTGTTTTGATTATGCGCCGCCAGACGACGGCTTTTATGAATACAATGCCCATTTTCTCAAAAAAAGTCAACCCGCCCGCCGCCCTGTTCAAGCGCCCTGCAATTAAAAGTCCGGGGTTTCATGGCCGGCTGGCCGGTACTTCAAAAATAATACGCCTGCCTACGTATCTTCCGTAAGTATTTCCGTGTGATCCGAAAATATGGCTATCGTGTGTTCCCAGTGTGCGGACGCCTTGCCGTCCGCCGTAACAACCGTCCAGTCATCGTCCAAAAGCTCTACATCGCCGGTTCCAAGGTTTATCATCGGTTCAATGGCCAAAACCATGCCTTCGCGGAGACGCGGGTTGGGCCCCGTCCTGGGGCAGTTTGAGATGGACGGGTCTTCGTGCACGGCAAGACCGACGCCGTGTCCGCAGAACTGGTGGACTATGCCGTATCCCGAAGCGACGGCGTGGGACTCTACGGCGCGGCCTATCTCGAACAAACGAGAGCCAGCCTTTGCCGCCTCTATCCCTCTGTACAGGCATTCGCGGGTAACGGCGCTAAGTTTGTGAAAGGCCGCGCTTACCCTGCCTGCCTCGACGGTTACCGACTTGTCGCTTATATAGCCGCCCAAATCTATGCCGCTGTCTATAGAAACCAAATCCCCTTCCCGTATTTTTCTCTTTGACGGTATGCCGTGTATCACCTGCTCGTTTATCGAGATGCAGAGTGCGCCGGGGAACGGGTTATCGCGCGGCCCGTAGCCCAGAAACGCGGGCTTCCCGCCGTGCGCCTTTATCCAGCGCCGGGCCCACCTGTCAAGCTCCATCGTTTCTAGGCCCGGTTTAACCAGCGGAAGCATTTCCCTGTACATAAGAACGAGCATCCTGCACGATTCGCGGATACAGTCAATTTGTTTCGCGTTTTTATACCGAATCATAATTAAGCGCGGGGCATCCTTGATTTTTTAAAAGTATTTTTATGTCCATAAATCGCATCATACCGTTAGGGAAACGCTGATTAACTTGACGCTAATCGCGTTTCCCTAAGGAGAGATCTCATTGGACTTGTTCAAGAACCTATTTGAATGTGGGCAAAAGCCCACGGGTTCTTGAACAAGTCTTGCAAAATGCAAAGCATTTTGCCTTTTTTCAGCGGAAGTTGTTCAGAAACTGAGGT
>JAITKQ010000067.1 GCA_031278295.1 Spirochaetaceae bacterium
CTTCCTTATCGGGTTGGGCAAGCGGCAAAACGTCAGGGCAACGCTGATTAACTTGAGGCCAATCATCGTTGCCCTATGTATTTGCTCATTTCATTACGCAAATGTGTCAACAAAGTTGACATTCGCATTAAAGTAGCATCGATTTATGAGCATTCGCATAAATCAGTGCTTGCCTAGCGGCGATTTTCGGGAATTTTATGCACGAAGCGCGACAAACTCCCGGAAAAGTTGCCGGAGGCGGCGGGGAGCTTAATTTTCAAAACCGGGAAGGTTTTTACGATCCGCCGGCGGCAAACGTTTCAGCTAGTTCCAGGGTTTGATCGATTTCGCGGGCGGTGTGGGCTGCGGAGACAAAGAGCGCCTCGAATTGGGCGGGTGCCTGGTAAACGCCTCTGTCCAGCATATACGAAAAATAGCCCGCGTACCGTTTCGTGTCCGAAGTGAGCGCGGAGGAAAAATCACGTACCCTCCCGCGTGTAAAAAACAGCGAGCCTATGGAAGCTATGCTATTTACCGTACAGGCGGCGTCTTTTTTTTGCATGATTTCGGCAAGGCCCCTAAACAGCCTGGCCGCCTCTTTCTCCATGGCGGGGTACAGTTCCGGATGCTCGCGGAGGTAACTCAGTTGGGCTATGCCCGCCGCCATCGCTATCGGGTTGCCGGACAGCGTCCCGGCCTGGTAGACGGGGCCTAGCGGGGACACCGTCTCCATCACGTCCCGCCTGCCGCCGTAAGCCCCGACAGGCAGGCCGGCGCCTATTATCTTGCCGAAGCAGCTTAGATCGGGCCTTATGCCGAACAGTTCCTGCGCCCCGCCAAAGCCGAGCCTGAAGCCCGTGATAACCTCGTCAAATACCAGCAGAGCGCCTTCCCGCGTACATATACCGCGTAAACCTTCCAGGAAGCCTTTTTCCGGCGGCACTACGCCCATGTTTGCGGCGACAGGCTCGACTATCACCGCGGCGATCTCCCCCCTGTTGCGCTCAAAGAGGGCTGCAACGCTGTCCGTGGAATTGAAGTCGGCGACAAGCGTACAGGCGGCGACTGACGCGCTTACCCCGGCGCTGTCCGGGCTTGCCCCGCTCAGAAGGCCGGAGCCGGCCTTTACGAGCAGCCCGTCCGCGTGCCCGTGATAGCAGCCTGAGAATTTTATGATTTTGTCCCGTCCGGTGAATCCGCGGGCAACGCGCAACGCGCTCATCGTTGCCTCCGTACCGGAATTCACCATCCTGACCATTTCGAGGGACGGCACGGCGCTTTGTAGCAGTTTCGCCATCGTAAGCTCAGCCTCGGTCGCCGCCCCGAAGCTGAGTCCGTTTTCCAGCGCGGCAAGGATCGCGTCCTTTACTACGGGGTTGTTGTGTCCCAGTATTGCCGGCCCCCACGAGCCGACATAGTCTATGTACCTGTTGCCGTCCTCATCAAACAGGTAAGCGCCGTCCGCACGCCTGATGAAGACCGGCGTCCGCCCGACAGCCCTGTACGCACGTACAGGGCTGTTCACGCCTCCGGGCATATACTTTACCGCTTCCGAAAACAATTCATCCGATCTTGAAAATGTCATGCTTTACTTTAACCGTCTGAACACGGGATTGTAAGGAGGGAGGAAGGGAGGGAGGGTGTGCTTAAAGAAACGCGCTTAACAGAAGCGGCGGATTAAGCCCTGGTAGTTTGCCGTTACCGGTTCGCTAGATCCGTGAAACCGCCTGATTTTTCGAATCGTTCTACAAATTCGAATATGCCCCTGTATATGGCGTCGGCAAGTTGTTCCTGTCCGGCGCTGTCCATCATCAGCTCCGCGTCCTTTTCGTTGCTTACAAAGCCAAGCTCCACGAGTACGGACGGCATCCGCGCCTTGCGCACGACAAACCACTCTTCCGCCTTTATCCCGCGTGAGGGCAGCCTGCCGCCAAATTTTTCGTTGAACTGTTTAAGTATGGACTGCGCCATCAGTACGCTTTCCGTTGTAAACTGTTCCTCCAGCATATCGTTGTATATTGAGATGATTTCTTCCGTCCCCGCCGTTTTCCTGGCGTCTATCACGTCCCGCCTGTAGTCCGGGCTGAGGTACCAGACCTCGTAGCCGCTCGCCTTTTTGTTGAAGCTGGAATTCGCGTGTATCGAGATGAATATCACCGCCTCGTTCTCTTTAAGCGGTATGGAATGCGCCCTGTTGACGCGATCTTCCAGCGTAGGGTAGGTGTCGCCGGAACGGGTGAGTATAAGTTTTTTCCCTGGGAATGCTTTATTCAGCTTTTCAAACAGTATTTTTGAAACTTTCAACGTAATGTCTTTTTCGAGTACCTTGACGCTTTTGCCGTTTACCTTGAGGCTGCCGATCGCGCCCGGGTCCTTGCCGCCGTGTCCCGGGTCGACAACTATCGCGGCAATGCTGAGGCGGGACGCCTCACCCTGTACCGATTCTTCTATGCTGCTCCTGAGCGATGCCACAAAGGTTTCGGGAAAGCGTAGCTGGCCGTCCTCCGTGTACGGCGAAGGCAGTTTTAACAAGGTTTTGTTGTCCAGCAAAAGCAGGGTTGCGCTCCCCGCCGCACCGGCCTGAAACACGGCCCGGTGCCTGCGCGAGGTGATTACCCCGGACTGAAACAAGGGGTCCCACGACAGTTCACCGCCGATGCTGTTCATCGCCTCTTTAAGCGAAAGCGTCTTTTCCGCCTGTACTGGGGACTGCCGCCCGGAGTCCTCCGCGGCAAAAGAGACGGTAGGAAGGCCTGTCAAAAACATCAACACGGCCATAAGCGCGTAAAAGGCCGCGGCGAACCGACGCGCAAGGGGTGCAGGCTGATAGCCCGGTTTGCGGCACCCGCCGTCCGCTCCCGTCTCCAGCCCCTCCTCGCCGGGGGCTTTGGCCCTGAAAGCAGCGCTTGTCTGCCGGGGTTTTCGCCCCCTGTATGCCCGGCAAATGCGTCCGAAAAACGACGATTCGTAAGCCTCATTCATTTTATAAACTGTCCACAATGTATGCGCCGCCCTGGTAACCACCGCGAATCAACGCCGCCCAAAATTCCCTGCCAAGCGTTCCGTCGTGCGCGAACGGCAACGGAAGGCCGGTAAGCGCCCTTACCGCGTCCAGGCTGTCCCTAATGCCGCGCCCCACATAGTCCCGAACCCCGCTGTCCAGCAAGGCCGGAAACGGAACTATGGCTTCTTCTGTCTTGCCCGCCTTACCAGGAGGCAGCGTCAGAAGCGCTTTCCGGACATCGGCGGGCACAGAAAACGCATCCGGCCCGCTCCCCTGCTTCCCGGCCAGAAACTGATCGGTAGCCGCATCGCGCGGGCCAAGCCGTAGCAGTATGCCGCGCACAGCCGCCTCCGCCGCCTCGACCGCAAGGGCGCGTCCGGGTGCGGCGCTTATCACGTTGCCGCACTTTGTCACGTTGTTTTCGGGAAAAACAACCCGCTCCCGCTCCTTCACCCTGAAAAAAATATTTTTCACGTATCTATTTTTTTCGGCAGAATTTATACTTTTTATCATGTTTACCACGCCGGGTATCGAAATAAAGGCCCGTTCCGCGGAAACCCAGTCCCGTGTGCGCTCCAGCCCCTGCGGATTTTTGCCGTCCAGCCGTCCCAGCGCCGCCAGAATCGCGGCCTTTACCGGTTCCGCGCCGCTTGAGTACGGGTAGGTCCAGCCGGACATATAACCGCCCGAAAGCCGGGCCGCTATCTCGCCCACCATCGGCCCCTTGCCGGTCAGTTTTATATCCCCCTTGGCCGCCCCCAGCGTCAGGCCTAGGCTCCGCACACCAGCCTTGAAGGTTTCCAGCAGAGCCGCCGCCGTCCCGCCGTCCAGCAGCGCCGGCATCGTATGCCCCATCTCGATAAAGTAGGGCGGAAAGCGTATGTGCCTGTCCGCAAGCCCGCAAACCGTTATCGTGCCGCCGCACACTATCGCGTCCACCGAGTATTCCGGCCCGTCCATGTACCCTTCCACGATTGCCCGCCCCGAACGCGAGAACCCTATCGCCTCCTCCAGCGCCGCCGCCAGTTCCTCCCCGTTATCCGCCCTCTTGCAGCCCCGGCCCCCCATGTTGTCAACGGGTTTTACCACCACGGGGTATGGAAACGGCGGTTCCGGCGGCTTGCCTCCGTAATTCCCGCGCTCTGCCACAAAGAATTCGGGGGATGGGACGCCCGCCTTCCTGAAGCAGGAACGCATACGCCCCTTGTCGGAGGCGTTCAGCGCCGCTTCGTAGGGTATTCCCGGCAGGGCGGCCTGCTCCGCGACCCAGGCAACCGTGGCGGAAAAGTCCGTACCCGCCGTCATCACGCCCGAAAGTCCCTTCCCGCCGTTTTCCGCCTTGAGCCGGAGGGCAAGCTCCGCTATCCGCTCCCTGTCCTTTAGGTCTATATGTTCAAATATGTCCGCGCCGGCGGCGCACGGCGCGTCCCTGTCGCCGTCCACGACCACGCTCTCCAGCCCAAGTTCGCCCGCTATCCGTATTGCCGGCCCCTGCATGATGCCGGCGCCAAGTATCATCAGCCTTTCATTCATTCATTCCATCCTACACGCTTAACGCTGCCGCCGCCAGCCGCCGCCAGCCAGTATAAACGCGCAGGAATTTGTATTTTCCACTTTTGGGCGCATCGCCGCCATGCGGCGACCGGGCTATCCGCTTCAATTCCTCAGCCCCCTGCGGGGGCTTGCGGGATTTCCGCTACTATCCCTTGCGCTCGGAAAGGGGAGGGTTTAGCGGGGGCAGGCCGCTTTTACAGGAAGCGTCCGGGGCAAAAATGACGGTTGACCGCCACCCGCATTCATCCACGAAAAATCCAATACCATCCAGCGTTTTTGTGTTTGGAAAGTCGAGTTCCCCTAACGGGTATTTTGCCGTTGACGGCCGTACACTACCGGAAAGCATAATTTTACGCATCAAGAATCGAAAGGTAATTTTAGGCGGCGTTGAATTGATAATACATCCATCGGAGTTATTTGCATATATGCGCGGCTAACAATTATTCAACAATAATTCCGTTATTTCCTCCAAGGGCAAAATACGAAAGCCGCCCGGCAGGGCTTTTGCGGGGCTATTGTCTGAAATCGCACCTTCTTTTGGCTACACCCGGTTTACCAGGGCCATATATTCGCGGTTCCCGAAACATCAAATCACCCCCGCCTACAGCCGCGTATGCCTATCGCTTTTTGCGAAGCGAAGGCAGAACCCGAACTTTGCTTTGGTATGCTACCGCGTAGCGGACTTTAAACCCGCTGGCGGGCCATATTGACAAAATACGTTCATACAACCAAAATTACCGGTATGAACAGTACGAATAAAACCAATCTCCACCCCGATTCTGAATACGCGAATGTGTCCCACGCGCATGGGAGTGTCCCCAAAGATATGGGGGGGGGGGGGGATCAAGAAGATTCTGGAAAGTCTCAGGAGATTTTGGTGGAGCGAATTTACAAATCGGTTAAATTTGTTTGAAACAGACAATACCCTCCCTGTCCATAGGAATGATTGTGAAATTGAAACAAAACGGAGGTTTGAATATCCAATTTTTCTTGACCGTTTTGGGTATAAAGTGTACTCGCAAAATGATGAAGACGGAATAATCGAAGAAATATTTAAAAGGATAGGTACTACCAACAAGAAATTTGTGGAATTCGGCATACAGAACGGACTGGAAAGCAACTGCCATTTCTTGCTGCATAAGGGCTGGAGCGGTCTATGGATTGAGGGAAGTAAGAAATATGCCGACGAAACGAGAGTGTTGTTCAAAAAAGTGCTGGAAAGCGGGCGGCTTACAGTAGTGAACGCCTTCATCACGGCGGAAAACATAAACCGGCTTATCGATGAAGCGGGAAACATCACCGGTGAAATTGATTTATTGAGCATAGACATTGACGGCAACGATTACTGGGTGTGGGAAGCTATAAACAGCGTAAAACCGCGCGTAGTAGCGATAGAATACAACGCCAAATTTCCGCCGGGACACGAGTGGATTATGGCGTACGATGAACATCATGTCTGGAGCGGTGATGACGAACATGGCGCGTCATTAAAAGCGTTGGAACTATTGGGGGAACGGCTTGGCTTTCAGTTGGTGGGAACAAATTTTAATGGCGTAAATGCGTTTTTTGTAAGAAAAGAGTTGGTAAAAGATTCATTCCCCCAACCTGCCACGGCGGAAAATCTGTATAACCCGGTAAGATATAAAATACGCTATATCAGCGGTCATCCAAGCCGCAAGTATACAGGAAGCTAAACGCATAAACGTAGGGCAAGCGCTCTCTTTCATTTATGCACGGTTTCCAACAATGGACTTGTTCAAGAACCTATTTGAATGTGGGCAAAAGCCCACGGGTTCTTGAACAGGTTTTTCAGCGGAAGTTGTTCAGAAACTGAGGTTTCTGAACAACTCTAATGTCAGAGGGCGGTAAAACGCAAAGGTGACAGTCACCTTTTGTACGGCAAGGGGCACGCCCCATAGCTCCCTCCCGATGTATCGACTCTGCAAAGCTGTAAACAAAGACGGTAACGGGTGTCTATTAAACTATGCGGCTGAGGCGGATTAGACTTCAATCTGCGCGGATTCAGCATATAGAAGTAACCACTGCATAAAGGTAAAATAAGGCATGGCGTTTACAAGATCACACGAATTGTTCAGAGAGGCCGTAACGTACATGCCAGGCGGGGTGAACAGCCCCGTGCGCGCGTACAGGGCTGTCGGGCGGGAGCCGGTCTTCATCAGGCGGGCGGACGGCGCTTACCTGTTCGATGAGGACGGCAACAGGTACATAGACTATGTCGGGTCCTGGGGGCCTGCGATACTGGGTCACAACAACCCCGTCGTGAAAGACGCTATCCTCGCTGCCTTGGGAAACGGACTCAGCTTTGGGGCCGCGACCGAAGCGGAAATCACTATGGCAAAACTGCTGCGGAGCGCTGTCCCGTCCCTTGAAATGGTCAGGATGGTAAACTCCGGCACCGAGGCCACGATGAGCGCGTTGCGGGTCGCCCGCGGATTTACCGGACGGGACAAGATCATCAAATTCGGAGGCTGCTACCACGGGCACTCGGACGGCCTGCTCGTAAAAGCCGGCTCGGGCCTTTTGAGCGGGGCAAGCCCCGACAGCGCCGGGGTAAGCGCGTCCGTCGCCGCCTGCACACTTGTAGCGGACTTCAATTCTCTCGATTCAGTGGCCGCCCTGTTTGAACGCAACAGGCGGGAGGTTGCCGCCGTGATAGTGGAGCCCGTTGCCGCGAACATGGGCGTTGTGCCGCCGGAAAAAGGTTTTCTGGAGGGCCTGCGCGCCCTATGCTCGGAGGAGGGAGCGCTGTTGATATTCGACGAGGTCATCACCGGCTTCCGGCTGGGCTTCGGCGGGGCTCAGGGTTTGTACAAGGTAAGGCCGGACCTGAGCTGCTTCGGCAAGATAATAGGCGCGGGCCTCCCGGTCGGGGCATACGGCGGCAGGCGGGACGTTATGGAGATGGTATCCCCTCTGGGCCCCGTCTACCAGGCCGGGACGCTGTCCGGCAACCCGATAGCGATGGCCGCCGGCATAGCACAGCTCGCCTTCCTCCGCGACCACCCGGAACTGTACAGCGCTATTGAAGCGGAGGCCTCAAGGCTGTTCGGTGGGCTTGAGGAAATCGTTAAACGGAGGGGTGCGGCCTGTACGGTGAACTATACGGGCTCCATCGGTTCCCTGTTTTTTACACGCGGGAAAGTTCGTGATTTCCCGTCCGCGCTTGAGTCCGACACAAAACGGTACGCGGCCTACTTTTCGTACATGCTGGACAGGGGCATCTACCAGGCCCCCGCCCAATTCGAGGCTCTCTTCGTGTCCGCCGCTCACACAGGCCGTGAGATCGATAAGACTCTGGAGACAGCCGAGGCGTTTGCCTACGCCGGCGGCTTTGACGGTGAGCAGTGAGCAGGAAAAAATGAAGAATGGGGAATGCCATTGTGTAGGGAGGGGATGGCATATATTATTGAGCGTATGGAATTTTTGATCGAAGGATTTCTCGCGTTAAGCTGGAAACAGGTTGTAATGTTTGGAATCGGTTTTGCGCTTATCTATTTGGGAATAGCTAAAGAATACGAGCCGGCGTTGCTCGTGCCGATGGGCTTTGGGTCGATCCTGGTCAACCTGCCGTTAAGCGGTGTGCTAAACCAGATTATGCCAGGCGTGGGGGAGACTCACGGGGTAATACAATGGCTTTTTGAAAAAGGAATCGGCGCGTCCGAGGTGATGCCGTTGTTGCTGTTTATAGGGATAGGGGCGATGATAGATTTTTCTCCGCTCCTTTCACGTCCCGTTTACTTTTTGTTCGGCGCGGCGGCTCATTTTGGAATTTTTGCCACGATAACGCTTTCCTGTCTTTTGGGTTTCAGTCTGAAAGACGCGGCGGCGATAGGCATTATCGGCGCCGCGGACGGGCCCACCACAATCCTGGTTTCCCAGGTGCTCCATTCAAATTATCTGGGCCCAATAGCGGTGACGGCGTATTCGTATATGTCCCTCGTGCCAATCATCCAGCCTTTCGCCATAAAAATGACAACTACCAGAAAAGAACGGATGATAAAAATGGATATCGTGGCGGGTACCGAGCTACCGAGGATACTAAAAATTATTTTCCCGATTGCCGTAACCATCATTGTGGGCTTTATTTCTCCGTCCGCTGTCGCGCTGATAGGCTTTTTGATGTTCGGAAACCTTATCCGTGAATGTGCCGTGCTTGACTCCCTTTCCGAGGCGGCGCAGAAAAATCTTTCCAACCTGATAACACTGCTCCTCGGTATTACAATAGCCTTTACGCTTAAGGCGGAAGAATTTCTTACAGTTGACACGTTAAAAATACTAACGCTGGGTCTTTTTGCGTTTATCCTTGATACGGTAGGCGGGGTTTTGTTTACAAAATTTATCAATTTGTTTCTAAAGAAAAAGATAAACCCGATGATAGGCGCGGCGGGGATTTCCGCGTTTCCGATGTCGTCGCGGGTTATTCAAAAGCTGGCGCTGAAGGAAGACCCTAGCAACATATTTTTGATGCATGCGGTGAGCGCCAACGTTTCGGGGCAGATCGCGTCCGTGGCGGCAAGCGGCCTGGTCCTGAGTCTGATAGTACAGTATTTATAGAAGGAGCGTCCTAAAATGAATGAATCTGTTTTGAACAATGTGGCGGCGTCCCTTGATATAATGTGGAAGGGAATGGTGGGGCTCTTCATTGTCTGCGGCGGTATAGCCGTTATAATGATGGTCGTTTCGAAGCTGGTAAGAACAAAAAAATAGACGATGTTGAGACAATGTACCGGCTAAGCCGAACTTGCGCTTTTTCAGGCAAACAAGCAAGGTGGGTCAAAGGCCGGCAGACTGGGCTTCCCAACACCTTTGCCTGTTGATATATGCAGAATGCGTTTTTTTCCGCATTCCGCAAGCCGTTATTCTTTACGCACCTGAGATACTTCTTAAATAGAATTGCCGGATATTTCAGAGGGGTGTAAGGCCGAGTTAGCGCGGCAGAGGGTGTCGTATAATCCGGTTGAAGTGAACCGGAGGCTGAACGAGGCGCTGGAAAAACTGTTGACGTTAAACCGGAAAAATGCTATACGGTAAACGATCCCTATCAGGGAGAAAGTCAGGTCACCGTTGTCTGATTTCGACCAGGGAAGCACTGATTTATTCGCAGTGGGGTCTAATACCCCGCCCTTTAGGGCGGTTAGAATTAGTAAATACTCACGAAAAATGGTAGTAGACCATTGCCTCCTACCGCGTGATTGGCGCGCCGCAGGCGC
>JAITKQ010000079.1 GCA_031278295.1 Spirochaetaceae bacterium
TTTGAATGTGGGCAAAAGCCCACGGGTTCTTGAACAAGTCTTGCAAAATGCAAAGCATTTTGCCTTTTTTTCAGCGGAAGTTGTTCAGAAACTGAGGTTTCTGAACAACTCTATTATAAAAAAAATAATAATGCATGTTTTGAAATTGATTGTGATACTAAATTAATAGAAGGAGAAAAGGCATGTAATTATGGATACGCATTTAAAAGTATAATAGGATTTGGGAAAATAGAAATATTGGAAAACAAAGAAGAAAAGAAGAATGGATTAAATAAAATAATGAAACATCAAACGGGAAAGTGGATTGAATATAATTTTACAGAAGAAGAATTGAAAAAAGTCATGGTATACAGAATGAAAGTAAAAGAATTTACCGGAAAACAAAAGGAATTCCCTATAAAAAACAAGGACTAAAATACTAAACTTTTCATAAATATTACCTTATATTGTAATGATGGTTTTTGAAAAAAGGCTGATACAATTATCGGTTTATGCATCAACGCATACAAAGCTTCTTTCACTGTTTGAAGAAATTGATCGGGTCCGGTGATTATTTTCTTCCCCGTTACATGGTGTTTTACATATCCCATACCGTCTCATCAGGGTTTAATTCAGGCGAGTATCCGGGCAGAAATCTTAATTTTCCCTCCGTTGATTCGACAAACGCTTTTACTTTTTTACCCCTATACGCAGGATGACCGTCTGCTATAAGAAACACCGGTTCTTTCCGCTTAAAAACTTTCCGCTCCTACATTGCAAGCATTGCTGTCTGAAATGCGGGGAAATACCGCTGATTTCAGCCGGATGAGCATAGACCAAGTCCGCTCCCGGTCCACGCTCATTCCGGCACAAGTTGTGTTTTCTCCATAGCAAGCTCCGCTCTAACCATACTTTGTTTCCGGGTTTTTGTGCGGTCGGCGGAGCGCAAGGGTGTCAGTCATCAAATTTGAAAAAGGCATCGTTTCTAGAAGTTCCCGTCCGTTCTCCGCGGCAGATCGCCCCCCCCCCCCCGGCTGTGTTTGAAGGGCTTTCTGTTACATTGCCGGATGTGTTCACGCCCTGGCAGGCTGCTGCGCCTGTAGGTTTCTGCGCTATTTCCTGCCACAAATCCCCTGATTTTTGGGCCCTTTGGCCGGCGGACTCAGGCGGCTAGAACCCCATATACCCTATAAAGGCGCTTTCAAAACCGGCGTCCATGGCGAGTTCCACCTTTTCCACCCTGGCGGCGGTCTCTTTGATGCGTTCACGGAGCGGTGCGCTTACGAGCAGGGCGGCGGCCCCTCCTAGTGAGGTATTCCCGGCAAACGACACCTTCCCCGCAAACTGTTCCGGCAACAGGCCTATGTTTATAAGGCTTTTTTCGTTGAGGTGGTAGCCGAAGGAGCCGGCTATGATGACTCTGTCAACATCGCCGGCACTGTTTCCGAAGCGGGCAAGCAACAGCTCGATGCCGCACCTTATCGCGCTCTTGGCGAGTTGAATCTGCCGGACATCCTTCTGCCCGATATACACCTTGTCTGTGATAAAAAAAGCGGGCTTTTCGTCCACCGGCCTCACCCTGGCCGCCAGCTTCTCCGCTTCCGCGCCTTCAGGAGAGGCCAGGCGTCCGCGCTTGTTGATTACGCCCGTCCTCACCAGCTCGCCCGCTATGTCAAGGAGGCCGCTCCCGCAGATACCGGCGGCCCCGTCCTCCGGCGGCTCGGCCCCGTCCTCCCCGATCAGCCTGAACGAGAGGGCGCCGTCCTCCCCTATGCTGAACGCCTCTATCGCGCCCGTGGATGCCCGCATACCGCAGGCTATGTTCATCCCTTCGAACGCGGGGCCCGCCGCGGTGGAGGTGGCGGCAAGCCTCCCGTCCTTTGCCAGCACCATTTCCCCGTTGGTGCCTATATCGACAAAAAGCGTGATCCCGTCCTTGCGTTCAAGGTCTGTGGCCAGTATGCCGGACGTTATGTCCGCGCCGACCCAGGCGGAGATTATCGGCGGCAGGTAGATTGGAGCGAAGGGGGAGATATTGACCGCTTCGTCCTTTGTATGGAAGCCGCCTGTTATTTGGGGCGTGTACGGGTAGGGGCCGAGGCTTGACGGGTCGATGTTGCAGGCAAGGTGAAGCATCGTTGTGTTGCCGGAATAGACCGCCTCGTAAATGTATTTACTTTCGACGCCGGCCTTCCTTACAAGCGCCCCGATCATCCCGTTGAGGACATCGACAAAGTCCCCGTAAAGCGCGGCAAGGCCGGCTTTTTCCCCGGCAAAATGGATGCGCCCTATGACGTCCTGCGCGTACTTTGTCTGCGGGTTCAGCGCCGATTCGGTGGCAAGCGTCCCGCCATCCCGTATGTCGATAAGCTCCGCAACCATCGTCGTCGTGCCTATGTCCACCGCGAGGCCGTACAGGAAGGCCGTGCTGTCCCCAGCCTCGCTGCCGAGCAGCCGTCCCCCGCCGTAAATGTAAGTCTTACCGTCTTCGTACTTTTTGGTGATGAACGGCTCTTTTTCGTACTCAAACGACAGGCGTTCCGACAGGATCCGCAGGCTCTTGTTTCCGGCCTCGTAGTCTGGCACGAGGTAAACGTCCCCGTCGCTCACCTCTGTACGGCAGGCAAGGACGGTTTCTTTCGATGCTTCGACCCTTACGCCGCACTTTCCGCAGTTGCCTGCGCCGCCGCACGGCGTCTCTATGTCAAGCCCGCCGAGCCGGGCCGCCTCAAGTACGCTGATTCCCGCTTCCGCGTGAACGCTGACGCGCGTTTCTTTGCCGCCTGCCTGGCTGACAAAAACAATGTCAGGCAAGCCGCGTTTCCTTAACGGCGGCGGTAAACGACTGTATGTTCACGAGCGGGCTTGATGTTGACAGTCCGCAGGCCGGGGCGATGATGTCGATGTTTTTTTCCAGGAGCGTGTGGGCGGCTTTGTTTATCCTTTCAGGGCTGCTTCTCTCAAGAAGGTAGGTGCTTAGGTTTCCCATTGTCGTAACATCTCCGTTTTCCTTTTTAATATCTAGCAAATTGACCATCGCGTCAACACTCAAGGCGTCCCCGCGCAAACTGAACAGGTGCTTCTTTACCGGCTTAACATCGCCGCAAATATGGACGATTACCCGCTTTCCCGCCCCGTGTACCGCCTCCGCAATCCTGTTTATGTAGCCGAGCGCGTACTCTTCAAAGAGGCGCGGGCCGAGGATTTCCCCGGTGGCGGTGGGGTCGGCGATCGAGATGACGGACGCGCCGCTCTCTGCCAGTAGTAGCGCCCAGTCTACCAGTTGATCCGTCACGTAAGAGAGGAGCCTGTGCGAGCCCTCCCTGTCGCGGTACAGATCCTTGAAGAACGCAAACTGTTCTACGAGGGCGGCGGCGGTGCTAACCGGCCCGGAAACACTGCCGATTACCGGTACGTCAGGGTGTTTACGCGAAAGAAGGCTTATAGCGGCAAGCGCCTCCCTGCCACGCCTGCTCCTCGATACGGCGCCCTTTCCCAGGAAGCTCACATCCCCGGCCCGCGCGAAGTTTTCACGCTCTATCTTGGGTTCACACCTGAGCGAACCGTAATCGACCGGGGCGCCCAAGGCCTCCGGCTCCACCGTCATGCAGAAAGGGAGGCCAAAGTTCTCAAAGCCTGTGTAGGCGGCGACATCCTCCGCCAGCGCCGCCATGAGGCCGCCGTCGTGGTGCGCCTCCGGCAGCGTATGGCCGCCCTTCTCCATCACACCAATAATCGCGGCGTTCATCATGCCGCCCGGACAGATGACGGGCGGCCTCTCCGTCCCTTCCTTGCGGAATGTCCGTTCCAGACGTTCCGCCGGTGAAAATACGTCCGCCATCACAGTTCCGCGGCGACGAGCTCACGGCATACTTTCACCGCTTCGTTGGCGTTCTTCGCGTAGCCGTCCGCGCCGATACGGTCCGCGAAGGCCTGGTTGATCGGCCCGCCGCCCACCACCACCTTGAAGCGCTCCCGCGAGCCGTTCTGTTGCAGTATCCGCACCACCTCGGCCATGTTGTCCATCGTTGTCGTCATCAGTGTGGAAAGAAGGATAAACCTGGCGTCCGCCTCCACGGCCTTGTCCACAAAGTCGGCGGGCGGCACATCCCTCCCCAAGTCTACAATGTCGAAACCGGACGATTCCAGCATGATCTTGACAAGGTTCTTGCCAATATCGTGCGTATCGCCCTCTACCACGCCGATCACGCCCTTCAGCTTCTTCTTTGCGCCCTCCTGCTTGAGGTGTGGTTTCAGCACGTCTATGCCGGCGTTCATCGCGTCCGAGCAGATAATAAGCTCCGGCACAAAGTACTCCTCCTCGTCAAAGAGCTGCCCGGCCCGTTCCATGCCGCTGGCCAGCCCCTTGTCAATCGCGGTATAGCTGTCCAGCTTCTCCGCCACCGCCTGCTGTGAATACCTGACGGCGCCCTCCTCGTCCATGTTCACAACCGAATCAGAAAGTTTTTTCAGTAACTCCTCTTCCATAACCCTATCCTCCGTATTTTAATTACCGTTTCTACCGGACTACCGCCGGTTAGCGGCTGCCGCTTGCCCGTTACCCGTAGCCGTCATCGCTTTTATGTTCCCGGCGGGCGTCGCCGGCGGGATGTCGCAGCCCGGCATCAGCATATAGCCCGGCCCCGCGCCCGCCGCCGCGATACAGGCGCGGCAGGCCTTTTCGACCCCTTCGGGACTTTCCCTCTGCATCACCGCCACCGGATTCATGTTTCCGGCGAAGGCGGTTTTACCGTTAAAAACCTCCCTGCACCTGCCCAAATCCACCTTGTAATCGACCGAGACAAACTCCGTGCCTATACCGTTCAGCAGATCGAGGCGATCAGTGATGTTGCCGCAGATGTGCAGCGCTGTCCTGACGCCCTGGGCGCGGAGAGCGTCGTACACTTTCCTGAACGCCGGGATCGCGAAGCTTTCAAAATGTTTGCGGGCAATCATGTCGCCTGAGCTTGTCGGCTCCGAAAGGAGGATGAGGTCCGCTCCGTTATCGATGTAAAGCCGGGAATACTTGATGTACAGATCCGCGGTAAAATCGAGTAGGCGGCGAATATCATCCGGCCTGTGGTAAATGCCCCGCATCAGATTCTCGGCGCCGTACAGGAGGCCTGCCGTAGTGAAGGGCCCCCACCTGTTAAGCGCGAGATAGTTCTTGCCGCCCGTCTTCTTCGCCATGCTGTTCGTAATTTTCACCAATGTCCGTATGCGCCCATCGTCTGAAATCTTGTTCAGGTCGATGCCGTCAATGTCCGAAACATCTTTGATCCGTGTATCGATAACATCCGGCGTACCCTTCTGGCGGAACTTTATTTCAGCGCCGAGCGCCCCTACCACGATGTTGCTGTAACCGGACGTAGTCCAGACAATATCGGAACCTACACCCATGTAGGCTCCGTACAGAATTTCCGCGACCTTTTCGGGATTTTCCGACAAGGCTTTTTCCATGGAGAGGCCGCTACTGTTAAGCGCCCAGGCCCCGCCCGACAGCAGCGAAACCGGCAGCCTTGGCGTCTCCCTCAGATCCAGCAGCCCCGTGATGATCTCTTTTGGATTCATGTTCACTCCTCCCGCCGGCTTTGCCAGCGCATAAGATAGCTTTGTAACTTGTTAAAAAAGAACGTGATCACCGTAATAACTATGCCTATTACGAGCACACCCGCGACGATACGTTTGTAATCACCCAAGTCGGAAAAATTTTTTACGTAATACCCAAGCCCGCTCCGTCCGCCGATCATTTCCGCCGATGTCAGCAGGATGAATGAAACGCTCAGTCCCTGGTTGCAGCCCGTAAAAATTTGCGGCAGCGCGGCGGGGAACACAACTTCCGCCAGCATGGACACCGGGCCGACGCAGAGCGATCTTGCCGAATCGATTATCTCTTTCTCGACGTTAAGGACGCCGCCCATCGTTCCGGCCAGGATTGGCCAGAACGATGCGAGGAAGATGACCATGACCGATACGGAGCGGAATGTTGGCAGCAGGGCGATGCCGTAGGGAATGTACACCACCGGCGGTATCGATCCGGTAAACTTTGAAATATAGATGGCCGCGCTGCCGGAACGGATGTTCCAGCCCAGAAACAGGCCGAGCGGGACAGCCGTTACCAGTCCCAGAATATAGCCCTGCGCGACTATGCCGAGCGAGGTTTTTATGTTCCCGATAATTAGCGCGCCGTCGGACAGCATCTGCGCCGCCACCGTACCGGGCGGCGGAAAGAAGGACGCCTTGAGCATGTCCAGTTTAGCGGTGAACAGAGTCCAGAGCAGGATAAAAAAGTAAACAAACGCTATGATGTCGGCGATCAGGTTTATTGACCGGGTGCTTTTCAGCAGGGCGGAGGAGACGATCAGCAGCGCCTCCAACGCGAGGACAAAGACAACGGCGTACAGCGGGCTGGGGTTGGCGGCCCTGTCCGGCAAGCCCTGAATCAGCAGCGTCACGACGAATAAAACATGCGCCGCCTTGAAAAACCTGGCCCTGCTTGTAAGAGAAGGGCTCATATATTGCCCCCGAAATCGTTAAAAAACAGCGCGAAAAGTTCGTTCCGCAGGCGCGTGTATTCGGACGTTTGTATCAGGGCGGCGCGGTTGCGCGGGCGGGTAAACGGAACCGTGATGTCTTTGTAAACTTTTCCCGGACTGCCGCTAAGCATGATTATCCTGTCGGACAACAGAATCGCTTCGTCGATGTCGTGCGTTACAAAAATTATCGTTTTGCGCTTCCCACGGGGAAGCGCATAGTCCGGAGGAACGACCACCTCGCCGGGATTCGCCCCCTCCCAGAGTTTCAGCAGAAGTTCCTGCAAATAGGTTCTGTTCCTCGCGTCCACCGCGCCGAAGGGCTCGTCCATCAGCAGTATCCCGGTATCCATGGCGAGGGAACGCGCTATGGCGGCCCGCTGCCTCATCCCGCCTGACAGCTGCTGCGGGAATTTGCGCTGGAAGCCCTCAAGTCCGACTTTTTCAAGAAAACTCTCCGCCAGCCTTACCGTATCCTTTTTGGCAAGTTTCTTTTTTACCTGCCTTATTCCGTAGACAACGTTGTCAAGGACGGTCATCCACGGGAAGAGTGAATAGTGCTGAAACACCATGCCCTTGTCCGGGCCGGGCCCTGTAACAGTTACGCCGTTTATGGCGGCCCGCCCGGACGAAGGGGGGCGCAAACCTCCCAGCACGCTGAGCAGCGTGCTTTTACCGCAGCCGGACGAGCCTATCACGCCGGCAAACTGTCCTTCCTCCACGGTGAACGAAACATTTTCCAGCGCGGTAAACGTATTCCCGCCGTCCTTGTACCGTACCGTCAAGTTTTCTACCTCTATTTTCCCCATCGTTTCCTGATTATTTAGTGTCTGTCCACAAAGTCGGTTACTTTGCGGACAGGCCTTGTATTTTTTCGCCTAAAGGCTGTGAAAATGCGTTTTTCAAGGAAGTCTGTCCATAATGTGTCTACATTATGGACAGACTCTATTTATACAAAAAATACAAAAAACCCCGAATGTTGGCGGCGCTTCGGGTTTGTGGGGTATAAATATTCATTTTTTGCGCCGCGCGAAGCGTAACAAACCCCTGGCGGACGCCCCGGTTTTAAGGTTCCTCCCGGCACCAGACATCGGAAAAACCGGCGCCCCCTATTTTCCGGGCCGTTTCGACCACATCCTCACCGGGGACCCGGGGCAGTACCACCCGAACATTGCTTTGATATTCCTCGAAGGCGGGGTTTAGTCCGGCATTCTTAAGACTATCGGCGGCCCTGGTAGCGTTGCCCCGGACTGAAAAGGACCCTATCTGGAGCCGGTAATACCGGCCGTGGCGGGGCGTCTTCCCGGAGATATGCACCACTATCCGCAGGGGGCTGCCCACCTGGGGAGCCCTTCCGTAGTTAAAACCCGTGGAACCGGGGAGGATCGCCTCCTG
>JAITKQ010000091.1 GCA_031278295.1 Spirochaetaceae bacterium
CCTACGATGAATACTCCAAATTGATAGATTCCGGCCTTGCCCGCGAGCTTGCCCGCATCAACCTGCCGCTGTCGCTGTACACGGAGCTGTACTGGCAGATTGACCTGCATAACCTGTTCCACTTCCTTGAACTGCGGCTTGGCCCGCACGCCCAAAAGGAAATACGCCTGTACGCTGAAGTCCTGCTGGACATAAGCCGCCGTGTAGCGCCCCGCTGCTGCGAATCGTTTGAGCGCCACATACTTGGAGGGCTGAATTTCTCGAAGGATGAGCTCCTGGAAATTAAACGCCGTCTTTCCGGCGGAGAAGGGGAAAGCCGCCTGGACACAAAGGCGCTTTCACGCCTTGAAGAGAAGCTAAGGTGACCGGAAAAACGTTCCCGCTGTCAAAAGAGGAACTGGAAGCGGCGGCGGAACGCTTCCCCACGCCGTTTTACCTGTACGATGAGCGGGCCATACGCGAAAACGCGCGGCGCATAAACTCATCGTTTGCGGTTTTTCCAGGCTACATAAACCATTTCGCGGTCAAGGCGACGCCGAATCCGGCGATACTCCGCCTACTCCGCGAGGAAGGTTTCGGGGCGGACTGCTCCAGCCTCACCGAACTGCTGCTGGCGGAGATGTCGGGTTTTGGCGGCGAGGAGATCATGTTTACGTCCAACGATACGCCCTCCGCCGAGTACAGGAAGGCGCGGGAACTAGGCGCTGTGATCAACCTTGACGACTTTACCCACATAGAATTCCTTGAAAAAACGGCGGGGCTGCCGGAAATGCTGTCCATCCGCTACAACCCCGGCCCGCTCAAGCTAGGGAACGCGATTATAGGCAACCCGGTCGAGGCAAAGTACGGTTTTACCCGTGAACAAACGCTAGAAGGCTTTGCCCTGTTGAAAAAAAAAGGCGTAAAACGTTTTGCCCTGCACACGATGGTCGCGTCCAACGAGCTAAATACCGCCTACCATGTCGAAACGGGCCGCCTGCTCTTCAATTTGGCCGTTGAGATCAGGCAAAAAACAGGCGTTTCGCCGGAATTCGTCAACCTGGGCGGCGGTGTCGGCATCCCGTACAGGCCGGAGGATAAGGCTGTGGATTACGGTGAGCTTGCCGCCGGCCTGAAAGACGCTTTCGACAGCGTCATGGTCCCCGCCGGGCTTGAAAAGACAGGGATTCATACCGAGTGGGGGCGGGCGGTAACCGGGCCTTACGGCTGGCTCGTGACGCGGGCAATACACCGCAAGGACATCTACCGTAGCTATATCGGCGTGGACGGATCGATGGCCGATCTGATACGTCCGGCGATGTACGGCGCTTACCACCACATCACCGTCGCCGGCAAGGAGGACGCGCCGCCCGCCGGGCTGTACGATGTCGTCGGCAGCCTCTGCGAAAATTGCGACAAATTCGCCATCCAAAGGCCGCTGCCGGCTGTTGAAACGGGTGAAATATCCGGTGATCTGCTGATAATCCACGACGCCGGCGCCCACGGCAGGGCGATGGGCTTTAACTACAACGGAAAACTCCGCTGCGGTGAGTTGTTGCTCCGCCCGGACGGCGCACTCGTCCAAATACGCCGCGGGGAAACCCCGGAAGACCTATTCTCTACGCTGTGTTAGCGGCCTGTCGCGTTTGCGGGTTTTTATGTTTTTTTCGTTGGGAAAGCGATAAAAACCTGCGATTTATCCGGCTGCCGCGAAGCTCTGTTTCGACTCGGGGTCGCATGGTAAAAAATCGCCGCTTGGGCGATTTTCGGGAATTTTACACGCGAAGCGCGGCAAAGTGCCGGCGGCCTTGTCTGAAAGCCGCCTGTGGGCTAGTATTTTGAGTATGAAACGTAGACTCATTACATCCGCCCTGCCTTATGTGAACAATGTGCCGCACCTTGGAAACCTGATTCAGGTGCTTTCCGCCGATGCTTTTGCCAGATTTTGCAGGCTGCGCGGGTACGAAACCTGCTATGTCTGCGGTACCGACGAGTACGGGACCGCGACGGAGACCCGTGCGGCGGAAGAGGGGGTAAGCCCGCGTGAATTATGCGGCCGTTACTGGTCGATACACGACCGGATTTACCGCTGGTTTAACATAAACTTTGATAAATTCGGGCGCACCTCGATGCCTATACACAGCGAAGTTACACAGGATATATTCCGCAGGCTGGACGCGGCGGGCTTTATCACCGAAAAAACGATAGAGCAACTCTACTGCCCCGCCTGCGAGCGCTTCCTGGCCGACCGTTATGTGCGCGGCCTATGTCCGAACTGCGGCTATGAAGGGGCGCGCGGCGACCAGTGCGAATCCTGCGGCAAACTGCTGGAACCCACCGAGTTGAAAGAGCCCCAATGTTCAAGCTGCGGTACGAAACCCCTGTTAAAATCGACAAAACACCTGTACATCGATCTGCCCGGGTTGCGCGGCAGGCTGGAAAACTGGATAGACGAGGCCGCCTCGCGGGGAAAATGGGCGCGGAACGCAGTACAAATGACTAAAAGCTGGATACGGGACGGCCTTCACGAGCGGGCAATTACACGCGACCTAAAATGGGGCATCCCTGTGCCGAAAGAAGGCTTCGAAAACAAGGTTTTTTACGTCTGGTTTGACGCGCCGATAGGCTATGTTTCGATCACCGGCGCCCTGGCGGAGGACCGTGGACTGGAATGGAAGCCCTTTATAGACTACTGGTGGAAAGACCCGGAAAATGTCGAGCTGTTTCAGTTTATAGGCAAGGACAACATACCGTTTCATACCGTAATTTTCCCGTCCACCCAGCTTGGCGAAGGTGGAAACTGGACCATGCTCCACCACATGAGCAGCACGGAATACCTTAACTACGAGACCGGCAAGTTTTCCAAGTCTATGGGCGTAGGCGTTTTTGGAACGGACGTGATGGAGACGGGGATACCCGCCGACGTCTGGCGTTTTTACATATTCTACAACAGGCCGGAAAAGTCGGATGCGTTGTTTGTCTGGAATGATTTTTGCGAAAAGGTAAACGCCGAGCTTATCGGCAACCTCGGCAACCTTGTCAACCGGACGCTTTCATTCGTTACCCGCTACTACGAAGGGCTTGTCCCGCCGCCGCAGGAAGGGGAACAGGAAAAAACAAGCCGCTTTTGGGAAAAGGTCCGGGAATACGAGGCCGCGATAACGGAAAAACTCGAATGGGCTGAACTGCGGGAGGCCTTTCACCTGATATTCGAACTGTCCTCCTTTGCCAACAAGACCTTTCAGGACGGAGAGCCCTGGCGCACGCGCAAGGACGCGCCCCAAGCCGCCGCCGCTCTTATCAGAAACCTTTGTCTCCTTGTCCGCGACCTTGCCATACTCGCCTCGCCCTTCATACCGGAAGCCGCGGGAAAGATCGCCGGCTTCTTTGGCGGCGAGACGGGCGGCCTAAGCCTTGACTGGAAAGACTTATGCAGGCCGGACGGCATTGAGCGGGTTGTAAAAAGCGCCGTGCTGTTTGAAAAACTGGACTACGACAGGATGGCGGAACTGCGTGAAAGGTTTTCCGGCGTTCAGGCGGACCGCTCCCCGCCGGGTTTAACAAAGGGCCCCCAAAACGACAGGGGCGTCCCGCCGCCGGATTTACAGCCGACATCCGGTGAAGACCTTGAAAAGCGTTTTACCGAAACGGTAGACCTCCGTGTGGCCAAAATCGTCGGGATTGAAAAACACGCAAAGGCGGACAAGCTGTACATCGAGACGCTGGATATAGACGGCGAGGAGCGGGTGATAGTTTCCGGCCTGGTACCGTTCTACAGGGAAGATGAACTTTTAAACAGGCATATCATCGTCGTTTACAACCTAAAGCCGGCCAGGTTGCGCGGCGTGGAAAGCCGGGGGATGCTGCTGGCCGCCTCGCTCAAAACGGCGGAAGGCGAGGTTGTCGAGGTGCTTGACGGTAAGGCCGCCGCGACAGGCGCGCGGGCGCATCTGGAGGGCATGGAAGCCCCCTCCGTCCCTCCGCCCGAAATCGACATAGAGGCTTTTTCCGCACTCCCTATAAGGGTACGGCAAAACACGGTTTACGTAGGCGGCAGGGCGCTCTGCCTGAACGGAAAGCCGCTGAGGACGACCCGTGTGGAAAACGGCGAGGCGCATTAGGCGCATGGCAAAAAAAACACGCGACACGCTGATACCGGCTGCTTTTGCGGTTCTCCTCACCATTGTTCCATCCGTGCTGATACAAATTAAGCTTATCGACACGTATACGGCGCAAATCATCACGGTGGCAGGGGTAAACGCGATACTTGCCGTCAGCGTGAACATGATCACCGGCATAACGGGGCAACTTTCCATAGGACAGGCCGGTTTCATGGCGATAGGCGCTTATTCCTGCATATTTTTTAAGCTGAACCTGGGACTCCCGCTCCTGCTTGCCGCCGTTTTGGCCGCCCTGCTCACATCTTTTGCCGGTTTCCTGATAGGCTTCCCCACGCTAAAACTTACAGGCGACTACCTCGCTATCGTAACGCTCGGATCGGGCGAAATTATCCGCGTAATACTGACAAACATCAAAGAGGTAACGGGCGGCGCAAACGGCAGACAGTTTCCCAACATCCTGTCGTTTGCCCCCGGCCTGTCGTTCTTTACCGTTACCCTCACCCTCGTGGTGATCGTGGCCTTGCTTCAAAATTTCCTCCGTTCCACATTCGGCAGGGCCATACTCGCCGTCCGCGAGGACGAGATCGCCGCCAACTCATCGGGGATAAGCGTGTTCCGTTACAAGATGGCCGGCTTTGTCAGCGCCGCCTTCATCGCCGGACTTGGCGGGGCGCTGTACGCAATGGTAATAGGCTTCGTAAAACCGGACATAGCGTCGTTCACAAAAAGCATCGATTACCTGATATTCGTGGTGTTGGGCGGCATGGGCTCGATGACAGGCGCGATACTTGCCGCCTACGTGCTCACCTACTTGCAGGAATTCCTTCGTTTCCTACAGGATTACCGCCTGCTGATCTACCCTCTCATACTGATAATCGTAATGCTTTACCGTCCGCAGGGACTGCTCGGCATGAAGGAACTGTCCTTTGTGCGCCTTTGGGATCGCGTACGTATGTTTGCCGCCCGCGTTTTCAGGCGCTGACGCTACGTTTACCGCGCTTATACTACAACATTTTACGGTATTATCGGCAAGCATTCCGGAGCGCTTGGCGGAAAGCAAACGAGCAGAGCGAGGCGGCGTACCCGTCATTGCGGGCGTAGCGAACAAGCCTGCGGCGGGGATTCCGGCAATATCGATTGCTTAGGCGCTCGTGCGCCCCGCAATCGCGGGCAGCTGCGGCATAGCCCTGTCCGGGCTGCCCTTAGGCGCTCGTGCGCCCCGCAATCGCGGGCAGCTGCGGCATAGCCCTGTCCGGGCTGCCCACGGTGCTCCCTAAAACCCTTTCCGCGCGTCCCCCTTGTCCGCTCTCATTGCGGGGCGGCGCGTAAAAACCCTGCGCGTTTGTCCTGAATCCAGGCCCAAGGACCAGCACAGAGATAACATGACCTTTTGGTCATGTTATCTCGTTATTGCGTAAGCAATTGGACTTGTTCGACAAGCTTGTCGCTTGTCTCCCAAGTCTCATAAAATGCCGTGCATTTCATTTTTGAGCGGCTCTTAATTGTCATCTGTCCCGTCGCCGCTAAGCCACGCGCCCTTACATTCATACTTTTTCCTTCATAACATGACATAAATATTTTCTCCATGTAACTCCAGTCAAATCTGAAGCTCAAAAAGATACTCCGAAAAACCTCGTCAGGAGTCCGGCATACTCACAGCCTTGCGAGAACGATTATTGATTTTTTCCACAATACCTGCCGGGCCGCTTGACAAAAAGATACGGCTATAGCATAGTAATTTTATTGGAATTCTAAGGTAATGACCGGAGGTTGGATGTCTAAAACTGAACGGGCTCCCGGAGGCCGCTTTTCTATCGCCTTTGACTGGAAGATTTTGTTGCCGGTACTCTCGCTTGGCCTGATGCTGGCGCTACACCGCCTTTTGCCGGTCTATCCGGGCTACAGGCCCAAACAGCTCCCGTACTTTACCGGGTTTTCCTGGCTCTTGCTGGCAATTTTTGTGGTATCGGCCCTGTTAAGCCTCTTTTGGGAACGTCTGGGCAGGATTCTGGCGTACAAGGCGCCGTTTTTTGCGGTGGGTTTTTTGGCGCTAAACGTTTACAACCTGTTGACCCTTAAATTCGCCGTGATTCCGAGTCTCTACTTCCCGGCGCCGGAACGTATCATCGGGGTTTTCCTGACGGACTGGTTCTTTTTGCTCCGCTGCCTCGTGTATTCCATGCGGCTGCTGCTGGGCGGCTTCGTACTGGGCGCGCTTACCGGGGTGCTGACAGGCACCGTGATCGGCTGGAGTCCCCGCTTTAACTACTGGGTCATGCCGTTTATCAGGGTGGTTGGCCCGATCCCGTCTACCGCGTGGATACCGATCGCCCTTGTCGTGTTTTTCAGGCCGGCCAGCGCAAGCATCTTTCTGATAGCGCTGGGGGTCTGGTTCCCGACCACCGTGTTGACCAGTTCCGGCATCATGAATGTCCGTAAAACCTACTTTGAGGTTTCCAGTACGCTCGGCGCGGGTACGCTGCGGAACATCCTTACGATCGCGCTGCCCGCCGCCGCTCCAAGCGTGTTTACAGGCCTTTTCAACGGGACATCGGCCTGCTTCCTTACGCTGATGGCCGCCGAAATGATTGGCTGTAAATTCGGTATAGGCTGGTACATCAACTGGCAGCGTGAGACCCTCGCCTATGCCAACGTGTACGCGGCGCTGATCATCATCGCGCTTACATTTTCGTTCCTGATCGGCCTGCAATTCAAGATTCGCAACAGGGTTTTGAGTTGGCAAAAGGGCACGATACGCTGGTAGGGCTCTGTGATGGCTGAATTCGGTTTGATAGGGATAGAGAATCTTCTTAAAACATTCCCGCAGAATGACGGAACCGGTATGCTGGTACTCGACCATCTGGACTTGCGCTTCGAACCGGGTGAGTTTATCTCGCTGATAGGGCCCTCCGGCTGCGGCAAATCTACCTTGCTCCGCCTGATCGCGGGCCTCGCCAAGCCGGACGGAGGCAGACTCACGCTGGACGGTAAGCCCATAACGGAGCCGGGCTATGAGCGGGGCCTCGTGTTCCAGGACCCTACGTTGTTCCCCTGGATGACGATTTACGAGAATATAGCGTACGGCCTCCGCGCCCGCAGGGTGTACAGGCAGGAAAAGCACAAGATACCTGAATTTTTCCGCCTTGTCGGGCTGGAAGGCTTTGAAAAGGCCTACCCGCACCACCTTTCAGGCGGCATGGCCCAGCGGGCGGCGCTGGCGAGGACTCTGGTAAACGGACCGAAGGTGCTGCTGCTGGACGAGCCGCTTGGCGCGCTTGACGCGTTTACCCGGATGAATATGCAGGACGAGATACTGAAGATTTGGCAGCGGCAGCGGATGACGACCGTGATGGTAACGCACGATGTGGACGAGGCGATTTTTATGGCAAGCCGTATCATCGTGATGTCCGCCCGTCCCGCAAAGATTGAAAAGTTTATAGACGTAGAGCTTGGGAGGCCCCGGCGGAGGGACGATCCGGAATTCCTCGATCTGCGCGCGAAAATCCTGCGGATTCTGCACTTCGCGGGCAAGGGTGCGGAGTTGGAATACCAGCTTTAGGCCGGCGCGGGACGGGGCGCCCGGTATCCGGGACGGCGTTTCGGGGAAATGGCGGGAGGAGGGGCGCGGGGAAAAGTAGTGGGGGTGGCGGAAAAGCCCTAAGCGGGCCGTAGGCTTGCGGCGGCTTTGGAGACAGGGGGAGCAGCGTTGAATCTGCCCCCGCTTGGGGCGAGAGGGCGGCAAATGCGGGGCGGGCGCTCCCCCTTCTTGAAGGAATTAACGGGTTTTGTACCCGTAAAACATATTATTATTAGGAGTTAAGTATGAAAAGAATTACAATGTTGATTCTGTCGGTTTTCCTTGCCCTTAACGCCGTCTTCGCGACAGGCGGCAGGGACAGGGGAAGTGGTGAGTACACGTTCAAGGTGGGTTACGCCCTAAGCTCGACCCTCTGCGCCGCGCCGTTTTACATCGCGATCGCGAATGATTATTTCGGCGAAGAGGGGCTCAAATGGGAACGTATCAGTATCGGTGACGGGGAGACTATGAATCTCTTGACCACAGGCCAGGTTGACGCGGCTAACAACCTGCTCGCGACCATGATTCAGCCGCTTGCGAACGGGCTAGACGTACAGATTCCGCTCGCGCTGCATACCGGCTGTATAAAGGTTCTCGTGCCGCCCGGCTCCGCCATCAAAAAACCGGCCGATCTAAAGGGAAAGACGATAGGTACGGCCAGCCCGAACTCAAGCCCGACGATCATAGCGAAGCGTTACCTAGCGAACGCGGGCCTGCGGGTGGAAGGCGATAACCCGGACGTGGAGTTTATCTACCAGAGCGCGGCCGAGCTTCCGTTGCTGCTTGAACGGGGCATTGTTGACGCTATCGGCCTTAACGACCCTAACGCCCAAATCGTCGAAAATGAGGGGCGCGGCGTTCCCATCATCAACACGGCTACGGACGATTACCTGAAAAACGAATTTTGCTGCGTAGTCGTAGTACGCACGGAAACGGTAAAAAAGCGCCCGGACGAAACGGCAAAATTCCTGCGGGCAATACAGAAGGCCGCCCGGTTTGTGCAGGAAAATCCGGACGAGAGCGCCCGTATTTTGGCGGATAACAACTATGTTCCCGGCGATCCCGTGATAAACAGCCAGGTTTTGCGGACTTACGATTACCGCGCCTCCGTTAGTCAGGCGCTTCCCGCGATCCAGAGGAACGCGGGCGACCTGCAAAAGCTGGGTCTCGTGGCAAGTGATGTAGACGTGGACGCCCTCGCCAAAAATACCTTTGTGCAGGTAGAAGGCGTGCCTGATTCGCTGTACAGGTGA